>NZ_AKIU01000039.1:0-25732 GCF_000282675.1 Pantoea sp. GM01
GCGGTGATGCGCAAACTGGTCCATCTCTGCTTCGGTGTGCTTAAAACACGAGAGCCGTGGAACGAAAACTACGTAGCTACCGCTTGACGTTCAAGACGGTAGCTACAGATATGTGCAATGTTCTGTAGCGGTGCAATTAATTACGCGACGTCGTGTCAAATGGCGGTTCCACACCAGCGCACTAACGTCAAAGCAATCGCCTTGGTGCACGCCACCAGATCGGCAATCGGTACGTGTTCGTTGGGCTGGTGCGACATCGCTGGATCGCCCGGGCCAAAGTTCACTGTTGGCGTCTGGCCCAGCGTACTTGGCAAACCAATATCGCTGTGCGCGCCGAATCCCGCCAGCTGCGGATTCAGTGCCGCATCTGTCACGCCCTGCTGGAAGGTGGTAACAAACGGATGCTCCGCCGCGATTTCTGCACAATCGGCATCCAGAATCCACTCGATTTTAGCCGGATGCTTTGCCAGATAGGGATCGAGCGCGCAAACCCTGGCAACGTGCGCTTCTATCTCTTTTTTAACGTGGCCGCCCAGCCCCATCTCATCCTTCTCAGCTGGCAGATACTGCACATCAATGACAATCTCTGCGCGCCCGGCTATCGAGGCCGGGTGTTCACCGACTTTCAGCTGCGTCACGATAATCTGGTTGGGCAGTTCCATCAGCGGATGATTTTTGCTCGGCTGCGTCTGCCAGCGGCGATTGAGCACATCGAGGCCATCCAGCATCTGCCGACACAGCATCACCGCATCAACCGGACCGCTGTTGTCCCAGCTGTTTGGCGTGAGTTCGGCGTGGCCGCCAATGCCGTCGAGGATAATGCGGCCCCACAGAATGCCATGGCAAATCGGCGAAATACGGTTGGCGGTCGGCTCGGTCATGATGCCGGCATCGGCTTTAAATCCGCGATCGACCATCGCCAGCGAGCCCATGCCGCCAATCTCTTCATCGACTACGGTGGTAAATACCACGTCGCCCGCCAGACGGATATTGAGATCCTGCAACAGCTCCACCGCCATCAACATGCAGGCGACGCCCCCTTTCATATCCACTGCGCCGCGACCATAAACCGCCGCGTTTTTGATCTGCGGCACGAAGGGATCGGTGTGCCAATGTTCCGGCGGGCCTGGCGGGACCACATCAATGTGGCCGGTGAGCATCAGCGATTTGCCGCCGCCCGCGCCCGCTAGCGTGCCGCCGAGATTAGGTCGGCCTTCAAAGGTGCGGCCCTTATTGGCGCCCGGTCGGCCCTGATATTTGGCGTACAGGGCTGGGCCGTCGGGATCCCATAGATCGGTCTCCATGCCTAGCGATGCAAGACGTTGCTGCAGATAAAGCTGGCAATCGCGCTCGCCCGGTCCGGCTTCACGCGGATCAACTTTCACGATAGAGGGAAATGCCAGCAGATCGCACAGGGTTTGCGCGATGCGTTCTGCGCTCGCATCAACGTGCGCGCTAATGTGTTCAGTCAGATTCATTGGTTATCTCCGATAGATAAAAAGTCGTTGTGCCATCAACACCATAATCAACAAAATGCCCACCACGCCCAGTTGCCAGACGCTGTTTAACCCCAGCTGTAACATGCAGGTTTTGATCGTCACCAGCATCAGCGCGGCGGCTAATACGCCGATCACGCTGCCGCGCCCGCCAAAGATCGCCACGCCGCCGAGCAGAGCCGCGGTAAGGGATTCGAGTTCCAGATTGACGCCAATTTCCGGGCGCGCACTGCCTAACCAGGTAAGCGAGACGAATCCTGCGCAGCCCGCCAGCAAGCCGCTCAGGCAGTAGGCGAGCAAGCGCAGACGATCGACAGGAATGCCGACTAAGCGCGTGGCGTGTTCATTGAAGCCACAGGCGTAAATCCATTTCCCCCACGCGCTTTTACTCAGAATCAGCCAGGCGATAAGGAAAGCCGGAATGACGCAGGTGAGAAACGGTAGTGGGATGAAGAACTGCGTGCCGCGCCCCCATTGAGTTAGCGCCGTTGGAACACCGGCAAGCGCGGCGCCGCCGGTCAGCGCCAGCGCCAGTCCGGAAAACAGATAGAAGCTGCCCAGCGTGACGATCAGCGGCCAAAGACGCAGCCGCGCGATCAGCCAGCCGTTGAGCGCACCCGCTAGCGTGCCGGTTATCAGGCAAATCAGCGGCAGCCAAAGCGGATTAATGCCCTGATCGAGCGCCAGCATGCCGATCACCGCCGAGAGCGAAACGTTGCCGCCCACCGAGAGATCGATGCCGCCGCCACCGGTCATCACCACTAACGATTGGCCGAGCGCCACCAGTGACAGCAACGTGGCGAACTGCAGGATCGAGGTGATCGACCAGGAAGCCAGCATTTGCGGCAACACCAGCACGATACCGATGGCCAACAGCAGCCATAGCGCGCTCAGCAAGGATAAGTCGGGAGATTTGCGCCACAAGGTCATGCGATCCTCCTGAATGCCAACACTCGCCCACTCGCCGCTTCACTGCTCAATACGATAAGCAACACTGCGCCGGTCACCACCGTTTGCCACAGCGATGGAATCCCCACCAGCAGCAAACCGTTTTGCATAATGCGCAGCAGCAACACACCGAGCAGTGTGCCCAATAAACTACAGGAGCCGCCGGTAATGCGCGTGCCGCCCAGCACCACTGCGGCAATGGCTTCCAGCGCCAGACTGCCGCCCACCGTCATTTCGACATTGCGATAGGTGGCGATATAGCAGGTTGCCGCGATGCCACACAGCAAACCGCTGATCATGAAGGTAGCGATGCGCACCTGAGTGACCGGAATGCCCGCCAGCCGGGCTTTTTCCTCAGAGTTGCCTGCCGCCAATAGCCACAAACCGTACGGTGTGTGGCGCAGCATCAGCCATACGCTGGCCCACACCAACACAATGATCCACGCCATCACCGGTACGCCCAAAAAGGCGTGCATTAAGCCGCTGCTCAGGTTGCCGGGCAGCCCGGATAACCACTGTCCACCCAGCAGCGCAAACAGCCCGGTGCGCCACACGCCGAACAAACCGAGCGTGCCGACAATCGCCGGAATGCGGCCCATCACCACCACCAGCGCGGTGATCAAACCCAGCCCCAATCCAAGTAACGGCCCCGCCAGCGCCGCCAGCCACGGCGAGTTGGCCAGCAGCAATTGGCCAACCGCCCACGCCGCTACGCCCATCACCACGCCGACAGAAACATCCACGCCGCCCATGGCGATCACCAGCGTCATACCCAGCGCAATTAACAGCAGCTCGCTGCTGTTGCGCAGGATGGTAAGCAGGTTATCGAGCGTGGCGAACCAGGGTGAGAACCAGGAGAAGCCGGCGCTGGCGAACAGGGCAATCGCCAGCAAGGCGATCTCCCGTGAAGTCATATGCATGCGCATCCCCATTAGAATTTGAACTGATCGACATTCTCTTTGGTAAATACCGCCGGCGCACCCAGCAGCAGCACGCCAGTTTTGCTGTCAAATTTCACCGGTTCAGCGAAGCCCGGCACGCGGTTCTCGGCGCTGAAGGCTTTACCATCAATCAGCTGTTTACCGGCCCACACCGTGAGATAGCCGAGTTTTTCCGGATCCCACAGCACGGTGTAACCAAAGGCTCCGCTTTTCAGATAGGCGCGCGCGGTGTTCGGGCTGCAGAAACCGCTGCCGATGACCTTGCCATTTTTACCGGCGGTCTCAATCGCCTGCGCCACGCCCGGACAGGTGGTCGATGCCATGGCGATCAGGCCTTTAATATCCGGATTAGCTGACATTAAATCGGTGGCGATTTGTGCCGCGCGGCTGGCCGAGCCGCCGGCATACTGCGGTTTTAGCAAGGTGATGTTGGGATATTTGCTTTTCACCCGCTGCTGCATAAAACCAATCCAGCTGTTGAGGTTAGAGGCCGTGGCTTCACCGGACACGATGCCGATCTTGCCGCGATCGCCGACGCGTTTGACCATTTCATCAATGATGGTTTCGCCCAAACCCTGATCGGTGGCCTGTGCGACATACACCGGGCGTCCGCTGTCAGGCGCATCGCTGTCGCTGGTAAACAAGTGCACATTATTCGCTTTCGCCTGCGCCAGCACCGGCGCGATGCTGGAAGCATCGAGCACGCTGATGCCGATCGCGTTGACCTTCTGCGCAATCAGGTTCTGCACGATCTGCAGTTGATCCATCGGATTGGTATCTACCGGACCGCTATAGACAAACTCGACGCCCAGATCGCTGGCCGCGCGTTTACCGCCCGCTTCCATCGCCTGAAAATAGGGAATACCGATAATTTGCGGCACAAAGGCCACTTTCTCAGCGGCGAGGGCAAAACCTGAAAACAGTAATGAGAGAGAACAGACTGCAGTAGTGAGTCGACGCATGTTTATTTCCCCTGGGTTAATGGCATAACAATTACTGATTCTCAAACACGCGCGCATCGGGATGCGCACCGGTAATCAGTGAAACGATTTCATCGGGTGAGGTTTCGGCGTGACGGCGCTCGGCAATTTTTCGTCCACGGCGGAACACCACCATGCGATCGGCTACCGCGAACACATCGCTAATGTTGTGGCTGATCAACACCACCGCACAGCCACGCTCGGCGAGTCGCCGCGTTAGTTGCAGCACTTTCTGCGTTTCGGCAACCGCCAGCGCGGCGGTTGGCTCATCCATGATCACCAGCTGCGCGTTGAGGTTGAGCGCGCGGCAGATCGCCACCGCCTGGCGCTGTCCGCCAGAGAGACTGCCGACCGAGGCTTCGGCATCCGAGATATGCGCGTCGAGATCCTTTAACAGTTGATCGACCTGCTCACGCATCTCGCGTCGGCGTAAAAAAGGAATGCCCAGCACGCGCCGCTTGAGCTCGCGACCAAGAAACACGTTTTCAGCAATGCTGAGGTTCTCCGCCAACGCCAGCTCCTGGTAAATGGTGGCGATGCCGTGTTCGGAAGCCTGGCGCGGCGAGGTGAATTTCACCGCCTGGCCGTCAATCCACAATTCGCCGTCGCTGGCGCTGTAAGCGCCTGACAGCACTTTGGTGAAAGTGGATTTACCGGCACCGTTATCGCCGAGCAGCGCCAGCACTTCGCCACGATGGATGGTGAGATTGACCTGGTTAAGTGCCGTTAAGGCACCGAAGCGTTTGCAGATGTTGCGCGCCTCAATAAAACACGTCGTCATCTTCCCTCCCCAGCGCTGAGATAGGCGGCGCTGTGGAAATCGATTTCCCACTGCAGCACCTGGCCGTAGAGCAGGGATAAGCGGTTTTTTTCTGCCTCACTGAGATCCTGTGCACAGCGGTCGAGCTCAGTTTTCAGCCACAGCGCCTGCTGATGAAACTCATCTTCAGCATGCATATCGACCCAGCGACGGATATCGTCATCCAGCAGCGGTTGCGCGCTGACGCGTGCGCACCAGTGGTAATACATCCACTCGGCGCCAAACATCAGCGTGATGATCTCGGCGAAACTGCCCTGCTGCGCCACCTGCAACATGCCATCGCGAAACGCGGTGACGCCGGGCACATCATGCGGATAATCCGCCGGATTGATGTTGCGCCGTGCCAGCACCTCTTCAAACCAGGCGATCTGCGTATCCACTAGCGCATTGAGTACGCCGATTAACCAGCGCTGCTGGCGAATGTCGGGCGCTTTACTCACTGCCAATGCGAAGATATTGATGGCGGTGGCGACAAAGTTGCCTTCAAACACCAGATAACGCTTAAACGCCGTTTCGGGTAGCTGGTTGCGCTCGATATCCAGCACAAACTGATGTTGCTGCATCGCCTGCCATAACGCAGGGTGCTGCTGCAAAAGCTGGTCAGTGAAGCTATTCATCAGGCTTCCTCCAGCGCCGCTTGCGCCACGGACATAAAGTGCTTCACGCGTGCAAGCTCCACCTCGTTCCACCACACGCCATCCACTTTCAGCGTGCTGGCAACAATCACGCCCTGAGTACGTGCCAGAATCTGACACACGTTAGCCGGGGTTACGCCGGAACCCACCAGCAGCGGCAGCTCGGTGGCGGCACGGATTTCGTCGATCTCGTCCAGCGTGGCGCTATCGCCGGTGCGCTGCCCGGTGGCGATTACCGCATCCGCTTCAAAGAAATCCACATCGCGCGTCAGTTCCTGAATCGATCGGTCGGCGACAATGGCGTGGCTGCCATGTTTGACGTGGCTGTCGGCAAACACCTTAATATGCTCGGCGCGCAGCTGGCTGCGATAACGCAGCGCTTTCGCCGCGGCACCTTCAATAAAGCCTTCGTTGGCGATATAGGCGTTGGCCCACTGATTGACCCGCACAAAATCCGCGCCGCCCGCTAAGGCGGTGGCGAAGGCGGGAATGGCGGCGTTGGCCAGCACGTTAATTCCGAGCGGCACGCCAAAACGTTCACGAATCTTTTCCGTTATCACCGCCATAAAAGCGGCGGTTTCCGGACCAATATCTTCCGGCTTGGCAAAAGGAATATCGCCATGATTCTCTACAATTAAACCATGCACGCCACCGGCAATATAATTATCGGCATCGCGTAGCGCTCGCTCAATAATTGTTGAAAGTGGCTTGCCGCGATATTTTGGCGAGCCTGGAAAAGCATCGCAATGCACCACACCAATCACCGCTTTCTTTCTGGAAAAAATATCTTGAATTGCGCTGACTTTTCCTGCTGATATAGAAACCATCTTCTCCACCTTATTAACGAGAACCATCATGCGAATTTATGTTGCAGGGAATATTGTTGTTGATGAAACCTGGTCGATTGGCGATCTGCCGCAAAAAGGCGCGTCTATTCACGGCGTGAAAACGTCGCAGGATATTGGCGGTAAAGGCGCTAATCAGGCGATCGTTATTTCTCGCTGTGGTATCGACACACGATTAATTGCGGCCATCGGTCACGACATTAATGGCCGCTGGATGCGTGAGAAAATATCACATGAAACATTGACTCTTTTTCCCACTGAATATTCATCTTCTCACAGCGACGCCTCAATTATTTTAAACAGTAGCGATGGCGATAATGCCATTATTACCACCACGGCGGCAGCAGACGCCTTAAGCATTGAACAGATGCTGCCTTATTTAGCCGATGCCCAGGCCGGCGATATTTTGCTGCAGCAGGGCAATTTCTCCGTTGAGAAAACCCGCCTCCTTTTCATGTGGGCTAAAGCCAACGGCCTGAAAACGGTATTCAATCCCTCGCCCGTCAATCCTGATTTCGTACAACTCTGGCCGCTGGTCGATATCGCCGTAGTCAACCAGCTGGAAGCCGATTTACTGCAACCGGCTGGCATTAACACGCTGGTCATTACCCAAGGCGCTGCGGGTGTCTGGCTCATCACCGACGCTCAACGCCTCTTCTGCCCGGCCACACCGGTGCAAGCGGTGGACAGCACCGGCGCTGGCGATACCTTCCTCGCCGTGCTGCTTGCATCCTCGCTATTACGCGGTGTGCAACCCGATGCCCTTGCCTTGCGGCACGCCAGTCAGGCTGCTGCCATCACGGTGAGCCGCACCGGCACTCTAAACGCGTTTCCTACACCAGCGGAACTCGCTGCGCTGCTCGCCATGCGCAGCGAGTAATCGGTTACTTAAAGAGCGGACGGTAACTGTCGACGTTCGCTTTGGTCACCACGGTGGCCGGAACCAGAATGGTTTTGCTCACCGTTTTGCCTTCAGAGAGCGCATTGAGTGCCTTCAACGCCTCTTCACCCATCTTTTTCGGATCCTGCTGCAGTACGGCGGTGACGTAGCCGCCATCAATGCCGCTGATGGCTTTAGCCGTCAGATCCCAGCCAAAGACTTTGATATCTTTCTGGCGACCCTGGTTTTCTACCGCCGCAATCGCTCCGAGCAACGCCGGTTCACCGGTGGCATAAATCGCGGTTAAATCTGGATTGCCGGTGATCAGGTTTTCCGCTGCGGTCATGGCGTTGTCCTGAATATTCTGGCCATCCACTACATCGGCGACGGTGATTTTGCTGTTGCTTTTAATCGTCTCTTCAAAGCCTTTCTGACGCTGGTTCTGAATGGCCGAGTTTAATGCGCCAACAATACCCAAACGCGCTTTGCCGCCCATCTCTTTCGCCACGTAATCGACAAAATATTTGCCGAGGATTTTTCCGCCTTCCATATTATCTACGCCAACCTGTGCCGCTTGGGGGCCCGCCGGTAATACGGCATCGATGGCAATCACCGGAATTTTGGCAGCGGCGGCTTCTTTGATCGCTGGCATAATGCCGTTGACGTCAATGGCATCCACCAAAATACCCTTCACACCTTGCTGAATGTAGTTTTCAATCGCATCATTCTGCGCAACCGGATTATCAGTGGCATTGAATATAACCAATTCTTTACCGCTGGCTTTGGCGGCCTCTTGCGCGCCCTGATTCATCAGATTAAAGAACAGCGCCTGCTGATTAATTTGTACTAAGGCATACGTGGGTGCGGCTTGTGCCAGGGTAAAGATAGCACCCGCAGAAAATAGACCTGTTGCCAAAACCAATGAACGCAGTTTTCCGGTGAAAGATAACATCATGGTGTTCCTCGTCGGGAATAAACAATAATCAGCGTTTCTCAGCGTTAAGACACTGAGATTATTTTTTGGCGGGCAAATATCGATGGAATGATTTATTCACTGCACAGTTACAGTGTTTTATAACATCCTGCTTAAGTGTTTTTCGGCAACCCATCCGTTAGGAATGCCTGATGAAATAACTTAAGTCAGTTTGGGAATGGATTCCCGGTATTGCGGTAAACTGTGCATACAATTCGTCGAGTGACTTTTTTTGTCAAGTGTTTATTTATGCGCCAGTGCACCAGGGAAAGCGCTGTATCAGCCGCGCTTAACTGTGTTACAGATATCTGTGTGGATAAAAACGCATCCTCTTGCGACTCCGCGCGTTATTGTGAGGTCGCCATAAATGGCGACCCTACAATTGATCGGCACGTTTTTGTAGGGTCGTCATTTATGACGACCGAAAAATCAGTATGGCGAGGAAAATGAGTACAAAACGCGTGTTGTTATCCGACGTGGCAAAGCGAGCTGGGCTTTCTAAAGCCACGGTGTCGCGCTATTTGAACCACAGCATTGTCTTGCCGCAGGAGACGATTGACCGCATTGAAGCGGCAATCACCCAGCTCGATTATCGCGGCAACAGCCTGGCGCGCCGTCTGAGTAAAGGCGGCAGCGAAACGCTCGGTTTGGTGCTGCCCGATATCACCAACTCCTTCTTCGCAGAACTGGCCGATGCCGCTGAAGAAGCAGCGTCGGCGCGCGGTTACAGTTTGGTGCTGTGTATTACCCGCAACAATCCTGACAAAGAGGCGCAGTTTATTCGCTGGCTGGATACGCGTCAGGTTGACGGCCTGCTGTTTACCACCAACCGACCGGATAACGGCCTGTTGCGCAAAGAGATTCAGCGCCACCAGCATATTGTGTTGCTCGATGAAGACATTCCCGGCAGCAGCGTCCCCAAAGTATTTGCCGACAACGTGCAAGGCGGGCGTATCGCCACTGAACAGCTGATCGCCGCCGGACATCGCCACATCGCTTTCATCGGTGGCCCCGAGCAGTTGATGAGCGTACGTGAGCGCTATTTAGGTTACTGCACCGCCATGAAGCAGGCTGGTTTGCCGGTGCCAGCCGAATGGGTAATGTATGGCAATTATGAGCGCGAGTTCGGCCAGCAAGCCTTGCAACGGCTATTCAGCCAGCCGCAGCGTCCTTCTGCCGTATTTGCCGCCAGCGATTATCTGGTATTGGGATTGCTGGACGGTTTACGCGCCAGTGGATTGCAGGCACCGTCCGCCCTTTCGCTGGTTGGCTTTGATGACGCCAACTACACCGACCTCACCCAGCCACGCATCTCAACCATCCGCCAACCCGCGCGGGAGCTGGGTTACACTGCAGTGGATATCATGCTGCGCCTGCTCAATAACGAAACCAATATACCGCTCGAAACACGCCTGCCGGTGGAATGGATTGGCCGTGATTCGATCCAAATTCAGCAACCCTGAACCAAAATGGCGCTAAATTGCACAGCTTTGGCGCAAAAGATGATCAGCGTGGTACATCAATCGGTCTTCAAGTAAACCGGTTTACTTAACGCTTATTTTTTAATTCATTGATTCAACACTATTTTATTTAACGCCAAAATGGCTAAATTCTAACCTGGCACAGAACCTGCAACGCTATCAGCGGCAAACAAATATCGTTGAAACGTGTTGCCCTGTAAGCGTTGGACGGTGTTCTATCTGGTAGGTAAACCGGTTTACTAGAGGGTAAATCGTGTCAGATAGCGCATTTACGCGCTGGCAGGCAATTTTCCCGGCAACAAATTGGGAGTGTTCAGATGCAGCAGCCACACGCTACCCCCGCTCGGGTAGAGATGATTAACATCACCAAAACTTACGGTTCGATACGATCCCTGCGCGGTGTCAATCTGCAACTGGCACCGGGTGAAGTGCTGGGATTAGTGGGCGATAACGGCGCCGGAAAATCGACGCTCACCAAAGTGCTTTCCGGCGCGGTGGTGCCCACCAGCGGCACCATTCGCATTGATGGCGAGCAGCAGCACTTCACTAATCCTGCCGATTCGCGCCGCTGCCACATCGAAATGGTCTACCAGGATTTATCGCTATGCGACACCGTTGATGTCGCAGGCAATCTTTTTATGGGCCGCGAACCGATGAAAAGCGTGCTGGGGATTCCCTTTCTCGATCAGGCCAAAATGCACGCCGATGCGCGCGAAATGCTGCAAGGTTTAGGCATATCGATTCCGGATACGCGCTTGCTGGTGCGTAATTTGTCCGGCGGTCAGCGCCAGGCGATCGCCATTGCCCGCGCAGCGGCTTTTGATCCCAAGGTGCTGATCATGGATGAACCGACCGCTGCACTCGCCGTGGCGGAAGTGGAAGCGGTGCTGGCGCTGATTCGGCGCGTCTCCGCGCGCGGTGTCAGCGTCATCCTCATTACCCATCGCCTGCAGGATCTGTTCCTGGTGTGCGATCGCATCATGGTGATGTACGAAGGTACCAATGTGGCGGAGCGCCGCGTGGCGGATACCAGCCTGAGCGATATCGTTAATTTGATCGTGGGTGAGAAATTTACGGCTCACTCTGCGGCGGCACACTGAGGTAACGGGATGAGCATCATGAATTTAAGCAGTTCGCGCATGATCCAGCATTCGCTGCCGCGTCGCCTGTTGCACAACCACTCGGGCGTGGTGAGCATTGCGCTGTTTTTCATCTTTTGCTGCGTGGTGTTCTCGCTGATCACCAGCAACTTTCTCACCAGCACTAACTGGCTGAATATCATTCGGCAAAGCGCACCGCTGCTGATTGTCGCCACCGCGATGACGCTGGTGATCACCACCGGCGGTATTGATTTGTCGGTAGGTTCAACGCTGGCTTTAGTCGGCGCGCTTTCGGCTATCGCATTGAATAATTGGGGATTGCCGTGGCCGGTGGTGCTGATTGGCGGGTTGCTGCTCGGCGGTGTCGTTGGCGCCATCAACGGCTTCTTTATCGCCTTTGAGGGGATCCCGGCGTTTATCGTCACCTTAGCCACGCTAGCGGTAGTACGCGGGATCGCGCTGCTGGTCACTCAGGGCTACTCCATTCCGGTGCCAGCAGACAGTTTGTTTACCCTGATGGGCCGCGCATGGGTGCTCGGCATTCCCATGCCCGCGCTGATTGGTATTCTGGTGCTGTTTGCCGGGCACGTTGTCCTGAACCATATGCGCTTTGGTCGCTACGTTACGGCGATTGGATCCAACGCCGAAGGCGCACGCCGCAGCGGCATCAATACCAAAGCGGTGACTATGAAGGTCTACATTATCAGCGGCATGGCGGCAGCGCTGGCGGGCATGATTATCACCGCGCGTCTAGGCAGCGGCTCGTCCAATCAGGGCGAAGGCTTTGAGTTGCAGGTGATTGCCGCCGTGGTACTGGGCAGCACCAGCCTGTTTGGCGGCTTCGGTACCATTATCGGCACGCTGCTGGGGGCGCTGTCGATTGCCATCATCCAGAACGGGCTGATTCTGTCGCACATCTCGCCGTTCTATACGCAAATTGCCACTGGCACCATCATTCTGCTCGCTATCTGGCTTAACACCCGCATTCTCAACCCCACCCGCGCGCCGGCAAAAGGATAGCCCATGAAAGGATCGATTTTCCGTCATGCGGATCCGTTACCGCTTGGCGTTACCAGTGGCTACGTGATGACGGTGTTAGGACCGCTACCGCTGGCCGAGATGGGCGTGACCTTGATGCACGAACATATTCTGCTCGATGCGTCCGGTAAATGGGTGCCGCCCTGCTGTTGCAGCGATCGGCATATCGCCGAGATGCCAGTCAAGATGGAGAACCTCGGCGAACTCAACATGAACCCGTTGATGAGCCGCGATAACTGCCAACTGTTTGACGTCGATCTGGCGATTGAAGAGTTGATGAAGTACCGCGCGCTGGGCGGAGAAACCATCGTCGATCCCACCAATATCGGCATTGGCCGCGATCCGAGAGGTTTGCAACGCATCGCACGCTTAACCGGCCTTAACATTGTCATGGGCACCGGGCTTTATCTTGAGCCGTCACATCCCGAATGGGTGAAAAGCATCAGCGTTGAACAGCTCAGCGAGAAGTTGATCTTTGACCTCGGTGGCGCAGCGGAAAAACCGGAGGTGATTGCCGGACTGATTGGTGAGATCGGCATCTCCAGCCGCTTTACCGCCGATGAAGAGAAGTCGTTGCGCGCGGCCGGGCGCGCCAGTGCCGCAACCGGCGTGCCGATTCAGGTGCATCTTCCGGGTTGGGAGCGCTTAGGTCACAAAGTGCTGGATATTCTGCAGCAGGAAGGCGCCGACCTGCGTCATACCGTGCTGTGCCATATGAATCCCAGCTTTGCCGATAAAACCTATCAGCGTGAACTGGCCGATCGCGGCGTGTTTCTCGAATATGACATGATCGGCATGAGTTATTACTACGCCGATGAATCCGCGCAATCGCCTTCGGATGAAGAGAACGCGCGCGCCATCTGCGAATTGATCGACGACGGCTACATCCAGCAGATTTTGCTGTCGCAGGATGTGTTCCTGAAAACCATGCTGACGCGCTTTGGCGGCCACGGCTATGGCTACATCCTCAAACATTTTGTCCCGCGCCTGAAACGTCACGGCGTCAGCGGCGAACAACTCGAAACCTTAATGATTGCTAACCCGCAGCGCGTATTTGGTGGGTAAAAGGAAAATATCATGCAGAAGAACGTGTTACTGGTGGGCGAATCCTGGACCAGCACCTCGAACCATATTAAAGGCTTTGACCAGTTTGCCACCGCCACCTGGCACACTGGCGCCAGCGACTTTATGGCGGCGTTAAAGGATAGCGATTACGCCGTCACGCATATGCCAGCGCATGCCGCCGCCACCGATTTCCCGCTCACGCTTGAAGGGCTGCAGCAGTGGGATGTGATTATTCTGTCGGATATTGGTGCCAATACGCTGTTGCTGCATCCCGATACCTGGCTAAAAAGCCGTCGCACCGCCAACCGCTTGACGCTGATTCATGATTACGTGGCCGCAGGCGGCAGCCTGATGATGATTGGTGGCTATTTCAGTTTTCAGGGCATCAATGGCGGCGCGCGCTTTCGTAACACGCTGGTGGAAAAAGTTCTGCCGGTGCGCTGCCTCGCCTGGGATGACCGCATTGAAACGCCGGAAGGCTCGACGCTGGAGCTGACGCAATCGCACGCGATTTTTAACCACATATCCGGCGAGTGGCCGTGGATGCTGGGCTACAACGAAGTGGAAATGCAGCCCGAAGGCACGCTGCTGGCGACCGTCGCGGGTACCACGCATCCTCTATTAGCGGTGCGTGAATATCAAAAAGGTCGCTCGCTGGTGTGGACCAGCGATATGTCGGCGCACTGGCTGCCGGAAGAGTTTACCCAATGGCAGGGCTATCGCCAGCTGTGGATTAACTGCTTTGACTGGCTCACGGAGCGCGCCTGATGCGCCCCGCTTCGCTGGAACTTGCTCAGCAATTGCTCGGCTTTGACACCATTAATCCGCCGGGTAACGAAGCGGCCTGCATGACATTTTTTGCCGCGTGGCTAAGTGAGCAGGGTTTTGAGGTGCAGCTGTCATCGTTTGGTGAAGGCCGCAGCAACATCGTGGCGCAGCTGCGCGGCCAAACGCCGGGCAAACCGCTGGCGTTTACCGGACATCTGGACACTGTGCCGCTCGGCAATCAGCCGTGGCAGCATAATCCTTTTGGTTCTGAGATTTGTGAAGACCGGCTTTATGGGCGCGGTTCGAGCGATATGAAAGCGGCAATAGCGGCCTTTGCACTCGCCTGTGTTCAGCACCAGGAGGCAATTTGTGCCGGGCGCGGCGTGGTGCTGGTGATTACCGGCGGCGAAGAGACCGGCTGCAATGGCGCGCAGGCGCTGATTGAGGCGGGATCGTTGCCGGAGATCGGCGCGCTAATCGTGGGCGAACCCACCGCTAATTACCCGGTGATTGGCCATAAAGGCGCGTTGTGGCTGCGCTGTGAGACGCGCGGAAAAACCGCCCATGGCGCGATGCCGGAGCTGGGGATTAACGCCATCTATCTCGCCGCCGATGCGATCGGTAAAATTCGCTATTTTTCTCCCGGCGCGCCACATCCGTTGATGAAGCAGCCGACGCTCAATGTCGGGCGGATTCAGGGCGGCTTGAATATCAATTCGGTGCCGGACCGCACGGCTTTTGATGTTGATATTCGCAGCGCGCCGAATCTGCAGCACGCAACGATTCGCCAGCAGCTGAGCGAGTTATTGGGCGAAGCGGTGCATATCACCACCCTGGTTGATCTGCCTGCGGTACTGAGTTGCGAAGAGAATCGCTGGATTCAGTGGATTTATGGGTTGTGTCAGGCGTTTTTCGACCAGCCACTCGACGCGCGCGTGGTGCCCTACTTCACCGATGCGTCGTTGCTGCTGCCCGCGCTGGGCAATCCGCCGTGTATTATTTTGGGCCCGGGCGAACCGACGATGGCGCATCAAACCGATGAGTATTGTTTAGTGAGTAAATTGGGGGAAGCCGAGCAGCTGTATGGACAGATTATTGCAGAATGGATGAGGTTTTAAGGAAGGTCGCCATGAATGGCGACCCTACAAAAAACATCAGAAACGATAGGTCGCGGAGACGGAGAAGTTACGTGGATCGCCGTAAACGATGCCGCCGTTACTCACGTTGGTGTCGTACTCTTTGTCGAACAGGTTGTTGATATTTGCCTGCAGCGAGACGTTTTTGGTTACGTCGTAGCGTGCGAACAGATCCACCACCGTGTAGCTGCCCTGACGTGCACGCCAGGTACCGTTGCCGTCTGGTCCGCCGATATCGCCGTAGGTTTTCGACTGCCAGGTTGCACCGCCACCCAAGGTCAGCTGATCCAGCATCGGCAAGCGATAGCTGGTAAACAGATTGAATGAGGTGCGCGGCAGATTGGATTTGTAACGATCGCCATTCGCATCTTCCGCCACGTAGCTGGTACCACCGAAGGTCATTTGTAAGTTATCGGTGACTGCGCCGTTCACTTCGAACTCTACGCCACGACTCACCACGCCTTTTTTACCAACATAAATCGCATTGCCGGTTTCAGGGTTAGTTTGGCCGGTTGCTTCACCCACGTTATCCAGCTCGGTACGGAACACCGAAACAGAGGTGGTCAGGCGGCTGTTAAACCAGTCTGATTTCACGCCCGCTTCGTAGTTTTTACCAATCACCGGCGCCAGGTAAGCACCTGAAGCATCCTGATAATCCTGCGGCTGGAATACCGAGGTGTAGCTGGCATACGCTGACCAGTTGTCGTAGAAGTCCCAGATCACGCCACCATAAGGCGTGATGTTGTTCTTCTCCATCTCGGCATTCAGCGTCTGACGATTCCAGTTGGTATAGCGTGCACCGAGAATCACATGTAGCGGATCGGCCAGTGAAATGCGCGTAGCCAGATAGGCAGATTTCTGGCGCACCAGCTGGGTATCTGATGCCGGTTCACGTGGATTCCAGTTGGACTCTGGATAATCGCCGTTGTAGTCGTTGAAGTTACCCAACTGCTCTGAGGAGATGTTCTCCCACGAACTGAAGTACTTATTGTCCTGACGGCTGTAGTTAACGCCGATCATCAACTCATGCTGACGGCCCAACAATTCGTAAGGGCCGCTGGCGAACGCATCCACCGCATCCACTTTACGCTTGCCGGTGTTGTAACCCGTACCGCCGATCACCGGATAGCCGGCGTAAGAAGAGGATCCCGCACCGGTGGTTTTATCGAAGAAACCATCGATATACAGCTGTTTACTGTCGAGGAACATTTCGTTGTGCGTGCCGTTAAGCGTGATATTCCAGCCGTTATCGAAGTTCTGCTGCAGGTTAACAAAGACTTTTTTGTTCTCTTTGTTGTTGTAAGCCCAATCCGGCGCGGTGTTATAACCACGGCGCAACTTGGTTTGTGAACCGTCGGTATACCAACGCGGTGAGCCGCCCCACATGGGCGAATCGGTATTCACCTGAGAGAACTCATAGCCGACGGACAACCTGGTGGCATCGGTCAGATCAGCATCGACCACGCCGTAGACGAACTTCTTGTCTGCGCCGTAACGTTCAATAAAGCTGTTTTTGTCTTCATAGCCCGCCACCAGGCGTCCACGCACGTTACCTTCGGCGGACAGCGGCGCAGAGAGATCCGCAACGTAACGCTGCTTATTCCAGCTGCCGTAGCTGGCAGAGACGCTACCGGTGAACTCTTTGCTATCAGCGTGCTTACGCACCATGTTGATTGAGGCTGAGGGATTGCCCGGTCCGGTCAGTAAACCGGTTGCGCCGCGTACCACTTCAACGCGCTCATACAGCGCCATATCGCTCTGCGCATCGCCGAGGTTCCAGCGCGAAGCGAAGGCAGTGGGAATACCATCGGTCATATAGTTGTCGATGGTAAAACCGCGCGAAAAGTAGTTGGTGCGATCCATATCGGAAGAGACGCCGTGGATGCCGGTGGTATTGGCCAGCACATCATTCAGCGACTGCAGCTGCTGGTCTTCCATGCGCTGCTTGCTAACGATCGAAACCGATTGCGGAATATCGCGCGCGGTGAGCGCCATTTTGGTACCGGCGCGTGTGACTGGCACGCTGTAGTCTTTTGCCGCCTGCTCTTGCTGGTCGGCGCTGGCGTCAACGTTCAGCGTTTGTTCTGTGGGCGTGGTTTCAGCTGCTTGCGCGATACCTGACGCAACCAACATAGCCAGTAAAGAGAGACGCAGCACGCGCTGTGGAGCACTGCCCGGGTTCCTGACGCGCAAATCTTCGCAAGACATACGATTCCTCGATCAACTTATCATTATTTTTTTGCGGCACCGCTGCTGACGTCTGCAAGAGGAACGACAGTAAGGAAGCCGTTAAGAAAGCAAATGAGAAATATACGCATTAAGATTTCCAATGCAAGAAATTGTTACCGGTTAACTGACACTTTTACACTTATAGAAATGCCTTATTCTTCAACGAGTAATAGTTGAGCAGCGTTATTTTCCGGAATGATTACGTTAGGATTTTTGGCAACTCTGTGAAATTGAAAGGATTCTGGTGAGCGATAAGCTTACCCGCAGCTTATCGATGCATACCTTGCAAAGCAGGATCGACCCCTATGACGACCAAATCATGCCGCTAGCGTAGATTAAATGCATAATAAATGAGCACTGTTAATTATCTTTATAATCGGCCAGGTCAGTAATAAGCCAAATAAATTGTGTGACCTGCTGCAAATATAAAGAAATTTCTGATCGAATGGATATTTTCCGGACAATTCTGTCCTCGCGTAATTATTTTAATTTGAAAAAAAATCTCGTAGAATGCGCGCTTTGATACTCGTTAAATAAGTAATAAGGATTTATTCATGAGCGATGCACTTAAAGCATTGAACAATCTTCGTACGCTGCGTGCTCAGGCGCGTGAATTAGAGGTAGCAGCATTAGAAGAGATGCTGGAGAAGTTCGCCGTGGTGGTCGCAGAGCGCCGTGAAGAAGCGGCTGCAGAAACCGCAGCTCAGCGCGAAAAAGAAGAAAAACTGGCGCTGTATAAAGAGATGCTGATGAAAGACGGCATCGATATTAATGACCTTGCGCAATTAAACCAGCCGGAAACCAAACCTAAAGCGAAACGCGCACCGCGTCCAGCCAAGTATAAATTCATCGATGAGCAGGGTAACGAGAAATTGTGGACCGGTCAGGGCCGCACGCCATCGCCAATTAAAGCCGCACTGGATGCAGGCGGTTCATTGGATGATTTTCTGATCTGATTTAATAAGGTGGATATCACTATCCACCTTATTTTTTTGTTTAGCATCGCGGTGCGCTTTTACGCGTTTTTTAACAGCAGCGCTGTTTATTTAAAGAGCGCGATAAATCGCGCCGCTACAATATCTGCACGTTGCTATTTTAGAACGGCACATGCCTGGGCAATTCTTCGCCCTGCCTCACGCACCGTATCAATATCGGTAGCAATCGACAGGCGGAAATAAGGCGATAAGCCGTACGCACTTCCGGCAACGCCAGATACGCCACTTTCCAAAAGATAATTCATCACATCCTGTTCACTCTCAATTTTCTGACCGTCAGGACGCGTTTTGCCCAGCAAACCGGCACAGCGGCAGAAAATAAAGAAGGCTCCGTCAGGATTGAGCACTTCAATCTCCGGTACCGGCTGCAGCAACGCCATAATCGCGTCGCGACGATCCTGATAAGCCTTGCGCTGCGGCGGCAGGAAATCGAGTCCGCCATTGAATGCAGCAACCGCAGCGGCCTGGCTGATGGCGCTGGCACCCGAGCTGTTTTGCGACTGCACCACCACCATCGCGTCAATCAACGCTTTTGGCCCGGCAGCGAAGCCGATGCGCCAGCCGGTCATCGCGTAGGTTTTCGACACGCCACCCACCAGTACAATACGACCCGTCAGATCTGGCGCGACGTGCAGCAGGCTGACATGTTCACGACCATCAAACAGAATGTGTTCGTACAGCTCATCCAACATGATCAACACATCAGGGTGATCGCGCAGCACCGCTGCCAGTGCGATCAGCTCCTCGGCGCTGTACACCATGCCGGAAGGATTGCCCGGATTGTTTAATACCAGCCAGCGCGTTTTGTCGCCGATCGCCTGTGCCAGCTGCTGCGGTTGCAGCTTATACTCCTGTTCCAGCGCGCACTCCAGCAGCACGGCTTTTCCGCCGTTAAAACGCACGCTATCCGGGAAGGTCGGCCAATACGGCACCGGCACAATCACCTCATCGCCATCATTCAGCGTGGCGGCAAAAGCATTGAAAATGATCTGCTTGGCACCATTGGCGATACAAATCTGCCCCAACTCATAATCAAGCTGATTTTCACGCTTCAGCTTAGCTAACACCGCGTTACGCAGCGGCGTGGTGCCGTTGGTCGGCGTGTAGCGCGTTTCACCGGCTTCCATCGCCGCGACCGCCGCCTGACGAATATGCGGCGGGGTATCAAAATCGGGTTCACCGGTGGTGAGATCGAGAATATCGACGCCCTGCTCTTTCAACTGGCGCGTCAGTTGGCGCGCCGCCGCATTGGCAGAGAGCGACACGGACTGCACACGCTTAGATAAGGTGACCATGTTGTGCTCCTGAAGGGGATTAAACCACCACCGGCAAGCCGAGGTTTTCGCGCAGCGTGGCGAACTCATAATCGTCACGGAACAGGCCACGACGACGCAGTTCCGGAATCACCAGTTCCACAAACAGATCCAACTGCTCAGACATGATGGCTGGCATGATGTTGAAACCATCTGCGCCACCCTCTTTCAGCCACAGCTCGAAATCATCGGCGATATCTTCGGCGGTGCCGACAATCACGCGATGCCCGCGTGAACCCGCAGCCACAGCGGCCAGCTCGCGCAACGTTAGATTTTCGCGCTTCGCCATATCGGTCATCAATTTGACGCGGCTCTGGTTACCTTCACCCAGCGGCACTTCCGGCACCGGGCCATCCAGCGGATATTGGCTGAGGTCCATGCTGAAGCGCAGCGACAGCTGACGCAGACCGTTTTCAATATCGACCAGCGTGTTCAGCTCTTTCCACAATGCTTTGGCTTCTTCGCGCGTGCGTCCCACAATCGGCATCACGCCCGGCATGATAACCACGTGATCCGGATTACGACCAGCAGCGATCACCTGATCTTTCTGCGAGCGGTAGAAGGTTTGCGCTTCTTCGAGGCTGGCGGCAGCGGTGAAAATCACTTCGGCGGTTTCAGCCGCCAGCTTCTGACCATCGGCTGACGAACCGGCTTCAATGATCACCGGACGCCCCTGCGGTGAACGGGTGATGTTAAGCGGACCCTGCACCTGGAAGTGTTCGCCCTGGTGATTAATCGGCTGAATTTTTTCATCAATGAAGTAGGCGCCGGTCTCTTTGTTTGGCTGCACCGCGCCCTCTTCCCAACCGGCCCACAGCTTGTCCGCCACTTCAAGGAATTCGCGCGCCCGCGCGTAGCGCTCGGCGTGATTCGGCATATCGCTGCGACTAAAGTTACGCGCCACATCGGTAGAGAACGACGTCACCACATTCCACGCGGCGCGGCCGCGGCTGATGTGATCCAGCGAAGAGAAACTGCGCGCCATGGTGAACGGATCGCTAAAGGTGGTGGAGGCGGTTGCCGCCAGACCAATGCGCTTGGTGTTCACTGCCAGCGCCGACAGCAAGGTTAGCGGTTCGAGGCGAGCCATGGTGGACGGCAGGCGGTACATGCTGGTGGCCAGTGCATCACCGACGAAGAACAGATCGAATTTGCCCGCTTCGGCTTTTTTGGCGATGGTGATCAGCCAGTCGATATCGGTGGGATCGCCGAGCTTTTCCGTTAAGCGCCAGCCGCTAACGTGTTGTCCTACCGGTTGTACGAAAAGGCCTAAACGGATGCGGCGTGGTGGTTGTGAATTAGCCATAAATTTGTCCTGGTGAATAAAAAGTAATGCGTTTAAAAGGTGTTCTCGGTCGCCAGCAGCGCCTGCTCCAGCGCATCTGCAGAGATGCGGAAAGGCAGACGTTCTGCGCTGGCCGCCGGGAATTTGATTTGTTCCGCGATGCTGCGGATCGTCGCCGCGCGATCGCCGGTTAACGGCGCCAGCGTTAACGGCATGTCGTAGTCGCGCAGCAGCGCCAGCAGCTCGGCATCCGGCACGCCGTCATGTTCAATCAACGATTGCACTAGCAGGCTATAGCCCACTTTCTCGCCGTGCAGCCACGCGTGCAGTTCCGGCTGATGCGTTAGGCGATTGTGGATGGCATGGGCAAAGCCCGGCGTCGGTAACACATCGCGCACGCTGTTTGCCAGACCCGCCAGCACGATATTGGCATCGATGATCTGCACCAGCTCCGGCGTTACTTGCTGCTGTTGATTGGCGGCAACCGCCGCCGCGCCCAGTTGCAGATAGCGATCGAGCGCGCGCTTAGCGGTCATCACTTTAAGGTCCAGCGCCAGATCGTGGGGATTGTGACGCTGATAAGGGTAGAACTCGTAATATTTCGCCAGCGCATCCACGATGCCGGCTTTCAGATACCGCACATCGCTACGCGCAATCACTTCGCTATCCACCAGCACCAGATCGGGCATTTTACCCAGCGGCTGGCTGCGAACGTGTCCGCCCTGCTCATTGTAAATGATGGCGACCGGCGACCACGCTGCGCAGGTGGCGGCCACGGTAGCAAAGTTGATCACTTTGAGATCGGGCAACTGGCTGCCCACCGCTTTCGCCGCATCCAGCACGCGTCCGCCACCGATGGCAAACAGCAGTTCTGCGCCCTGCTGCTGCACATTTTGCTTGAGCGTTTCAATCGCGGCATCGGTGCATTCACCCGGCAGATACTCTATTTCCCAGCGAATACCGTTGGCCTCAAGGCTCTGCGTTAATTCTGGATTGACCGCCTGCCAGGCGTGAGGAGAAGTAAAGATGCGAATATGTGAGGCATAAGGTTTGATAAATTCACCGGCGCGCGCACGCAAACCGGATTCATGTGCATAAGCACGCGGAGATTTGATCGCTAACACGGCGTCACCCTGATTAAGAATAAGGCTATAACGGATTAAATTAAGATAATTCAGAGGGTTAATACAGAATAGTTATAGCGCTATGTATTTTCTGCATACTACGGTAAATAACGATTTAAGCAATGCAAAACCCGCGATTTCATTTTCACAAATTCGCATTAGCTTAGTTATTTTTCACATATAGCGCGGGTTAGCTTTGCTGGTAATCTGATTAGCCTTGTATGAAAGGGTGATGGCGAGCACATTCCGTAGCGGCGCAATTTATTGCGCAATAAATTGCGCCGCTACGGAATGTGCATGTTTTTTTTCTCCGCCAGCTGGCGGTTTTTCCGGGGATATCTATGTCACTTGAGTTTCGTCAGGTTAGAGAAGACGAGGTGGAAACCTATCAGGCATTGATGCATGCCGCCTATGCGCCGACGCTGGCGTTGGGCATCAAGTTTGATGCCGCCACGGCCGATCGCGCTAAAACCCTGCGTCATCTGCAAAGTCACGGTGTGTATGCGCTGTATGCCCATGACGTGATGGTCTCGTCCGTCACCGTGCGCTATCCGTGGGGGCCGCTGCCGGGCCCGTTTGGCCTGCCGCATATCGGCTGGTTTGGTGCGCATCCCGATTATCCCGGACGCCAATATGGCCGTCAGGTGCAGGATCGCCTTGAGCAGGAGATCCTGCTCGGCAAACTGCGCGCCCCCGCCGTTTCGCTCGGCACCGCCACCAGCCATCCATGGCTGATTGAGATGTATAAAAAGCGCGGTTTTCAGCTGATGCACACTACCGATCTCGGCAAAGGCCACATCACGCAATATATGAAGAAAGTACTGGATGAAGCCGCTCATGATGCGTGGTTAACGCGTCAGGCCGCTCAACAAGGAATTAAAGCATGAGCCCACTCCTCGACACCCTCGGCGAACAGCTGATCGCCTTCCGCCATGAACTGCACCGTTTTCCCGAACTCTCCAACGAGGAGTTCGAAACCACCGCACGCATTCGCCAGCAGTTAGAACAACATCACATCCGCGTGCTGGATCTGCCGCTCAAAACCGGCTTAGTCGCTGAGATCGGCCCGGAGCAGGGTCCACTGATCGTGCTGCGCTCCGATATCGATGCGCTGCCGATTGAGGAGCAGTCTGATGTTACCTTCCGCTCTGAACGTCCCGGCGTGATGCACGCGTGCGGCCACGACTTTCACAGTTCGGCGGCGCTGGGCGCGGCGATTTTGCTCAAACAGCAGGAGAGCACGCTGCCGGGCCGCGTACGTATTCTGTTCCAGGCCGCCGAAGAGACCGGCCAGGGCGCACCCGATGTGATTGCGACCGGCGCGCTGGATGATGCGGTGGCGATTTTTGGTATTCACAACGATCCGTCGCTGCCGCCGGGCGTGATTGGCAGCAAAGCCGGTCCGTTAACCGCCGCGGTCGATCGCTTTGATATCAGCATCACCGGCATCGGCAGCCACGCAGCCAAACCTCATCAGGGCAACGATCCGATTGTTATCGCCGCGCAAATTGTCTCCGCTGCGCAGACGCTGATCAGCCGCAATGCGCCATCGGGCGATAACGCGGTGGTATCGATTACCCAGATTCACAGCGGCAGCACCTGGAACGTGATTCCCGACAGCGCCTGGCTGGAAGGCACGGTGCGCTCCTTCTCGCAACAGACGCGCGAGCGCCTTGAGCAGCGCTTCCGCGAAATTGTGCAAGGCATCGGTGCCGCGTTTGCCGCCGAAGTGAAATTTAACTGGCATGCGGGTCCGCCATCGGTAGTGAATGATGCACACTGGGCGGATTTCGCCCTGCAGCAGGCCAGTGCCAGCGGCTTTGAGGCGCGCGTAGTGGAAGCCAGCCCTATCGGCGAAGACTTCGCGTTTTATCAGCAGCAACTGCCAGGCGCATTTATGATGATTGGCACCGGTGAACCCTACGCGCTGCACCATCCGGCATTTCGCATTAACGATGAGGTGCTGCTGCCCACCGCGCACTATCTCAGCGATTTGGCGCTGGCGGCATTGCGCAGCCTGGAGCACACCCGCTGATGAACCTCACTGCCGCGCTGGCTGAGCGCATTGTTCACAGCCAACCGGACGCCGCTGCTCGCGAGGCGGCGCGTGAAGGCGTGCGTGATTTTCTTGCCGTCAGCTGGCCGGTGCTGCAAGGTCAGGTGCCGGACAGCGGTTTACCGGCGTTACGCATCGTATATGGCGACGGCAGCGCCCGCTCAACAGCCCTGCTGCTGGGTTATGCCAGCCACGCGTTGGATTACGATGATTTTCATGCCGATTTTCGCGGGCATCCCAGCGTGGTAATTCTGCCCGCGCTGCTCGCCTGGCAGCAGCATCAGCCGACTGAATTGGACGACTTTCTGGATGCTTATGTGATTGGCGTAGAGGTGGCGGGCCGTTTGGGGCTCGCCGTCAGCCAGCAGCACTATGCGCTCGGCAATCACAATACCGCGACGCTCGGCACAGTTGCCGCTGCCGCCGCGCTGGCGCGATTAATCGGGACTGATACTTCTGCGACGGCAACGCTGATTGGCATCGCCGCCACCCAGGCCAGTGGTTTACGCGCGCAATTTGGTTCGGCGGTAAAACCGCTGCACGCCGGTTTTGCCGCTGAACGTGCGGTGACCGCCGCGCAGCTGACGCTGGCAGGTTTTGACGGCAAGCAGGATGGTGTGATTGAAGCCTTTATCTCCGCCACCAGCAATGGCCAGGCACAGCCGGAAAAGCTGATTGATAACTGGGCTGAGCCGTGGCGTATGGTTTCGCCGGGCCTGGAGTTCAAACCCTTCCCCACCTGCGCCGGTACGCACAGCGCAGCCGAAGCGACGCGAATGTTGCGTCAGCAGTGGCTGGCAAACGGTCATTCACTGCAAGCGTTGCTGGACAACATCGCTGACATTCGCGTGGCGTTTCCGCCGGGTGGCGATATTGCGGCATCGGTGCGTGTGCCAGCCAACGGCATTGAAGCGCGTTTCAGCCTGGAGTATGTGATTGCCGCGATGTTGATGTACGACGACTTGCGGTTGCAGGATTTTGCTGAGGGCGAGCTTAACCACGCCGTCATGCCGCTGGCGGCTAAAGTACGCCGCACGCCGGATGAGAATGCGCCACCGGATGCGATTAATCCGGCACTGCGCTTTCACCTGGTCACCCTCACCTTGCGCGATGGCTCACAGCTGCAGCAGCGCCGCACAAGACAGCAATCGCTAGCCGATGCGGTAGATGTCACGGGTAAACTGCGGGCAGCACTGCAGCAGGAGATGCCACAACGCCAGCAGCAGTTGCTGCACAGCAGCGCGCTGCGCAACACCGCTGATCTGGCGGCGTTAAGCCAGTTGCTACTTTAGAGCGTTTCTACCGGTTCCAGCGCGTCCTGAATGGCATCGGCCAGATTGGCAATCTCATTGGCAACCGCCTGCAAATCCCATGATGCCTTCGATCCGCTGGCGGAGGTGGAGGCGCTAACCGACTCTTTTGCCACGGCTAACGCCGCTGCCACCGCGACGGTGCGCTTGTGTTGTTCTACAGTGACGCCAATCGGTGGCTGTGTGAAATAGTCGTTGACCATCGTATCTCTCCCTTGGATGTTAAAAATAAGAATGAATTCCTGGAGAGCTATTATGGGGGAAATGTCACAGAGTGCTATCTAAATAGTGAGCCGCCAGCGGCGGCTCTAGCC
>NZ_AKIU01000040.1:0-5293 GCF_000282675.1 Pantoea sp. GM01
GCTAAAGCCGCCAGGCAAATTCCTGCGCACGAAACGAATATTTTTCACTGATGCCGCGTTGCTCTCCCTCGCGTTACTCAGTCACATACTTCCGTATGCTCCTTCGTTCCGTCTCGGTCGGCGCCTCGCCTCAGCGTAAAATCTTTCGTTTCCGCTAATTCTTTATCCGTTAAACAAGCTGAAAATCCGGTCTCTCAGACCAAAACGCCTCTGGCGTTGTAAGGTTAAGCCTCACGGGTCATTAGTACCGGTTAGCTCAACGCATCGCTGCGCTTACACACCCGGCCTATCAACGTCGTAGTCTTCAACGTCCCTTCAGGACTCTCAAGGAGTCAGGGAGAACTCATCTCGGGGCAAGTTTCGTGCTTAGATGCTTTCAGCACTTATCTTTTCCGCACTTAGCTACCGGGCAGTGCCATTGGCATGACAACCCGAACACCAGTGGTGCGTTCACTCCGGTCCTCTCGTACTAGGAGCAACCCCCCTCAATTCTCCAGCGCCCACGGCAGATAGGGACCGAACTGTCTCACGACGTTCTAAACCCAGCTCGCGTACCACTTTAAACGGCGAACAGCCGTACCCTTGGGACCTACTTCAGCCCCAGGATGTGATGAGCCGACATCGAGGTGCCAAACACCGCCGTCGATATGAACTCTTGGGCGGTATCAGCCTGTTATCCCCGGAGTACCTTTTATCCGTTGAGCGATGGCCCTTCCATTCAGAACCACCGGATCACTATGACCTGCTTTCGCACCTGCTCGAGCCGTCACTCTCGCAGTCAAGCTGGCTTATGCCATTGCACTAACCTCCTGATGTCCGACCAGGATTAGCCAACCTTCGTGCTCCTCCGTTACTCTTTGGGAGGAGACCGCCCCAGTCAAACTACCCACCAGACACTGTCCGCAGCCCGGATTACGGGCCTACGTTAGAACATCAAACATTAAAGGGTGGTATTTCAAGGTTGGCTCCACGCAGACTGGCGTCCACGCTTCAAAGCCTCCCACCTATCCTACACATCAAGGCTCAATGTTCAGTGTCAAGCTATAGTAAAGGTTCACGGGGTCTTTCCGTCTTGCCGCGGGTACACTGCATCTTCACAGCGATTTCAATTTCACTGAGTCTCGGGTGGAGACAGCCTGGCCATCATTACGCCATTCGTGCAGGTCGGAACTTACCCGACAAGGAATTTCGCTACCTTAGGACCGTTATAGTTACGGCCGCCGTTTACCGGGGCTTCGATCAAGAGCTTCTCCTTGCGGATAACCCCATCAATTAACCTTCCGGCACCGGGCAGGCGTCACACCGTATACGTCCACTTTCGTGTTTGCACAGTGCTGTGTTTTTAATAAACAGTTGCAGCCAGCTGGTATCTTCGACTGGCTTCGGCTCGGGGAGCAAGTCCCTTCACCTACGCGCCAGCGTGCCTTCTCCCGAAGTTACGGCACCATTTTGCCTAGTTCCTTCACCCGAGTTCTCTCAAGCGCCTTGGTATTCTCTACCTGACCACCTGTGTCGGTTTGGGGTACGATTTCGTGTTACCTGGAGCTTAGAGGCTTTTCCTGGAAGCAGGGCATCAGTTACTTCACCACCGTGGTGGCTCGTCGTCACGCCTCAGCCTTAAGACACCCCGGATTTACCAAAGGTGTCAGCCTACACGCTTAAACCGGGACAACCGTCGCCCGGATAACCTAGCCTTCTCCGTCCCCCCTTCGCAGTAACACCAAGTGCAGGAATATTAACCTGCTTCCCATCGACTACGCTTTTCAGCCTCGCCTTAGGGGTCGACTCACCCTGCTCCGATTAACGTTGAACAGGAACCCTTGGTCTTCCGGCGAGCGGGCTTTTCACCCGCTTTATCGTTACTTATGTCAGCATTCGCACTTCTGATACCTCCAGCATGCCTCACAGCACACCTTCAACGGCTTACAGAACGCTCCCCTACCCAACAACGCATACGCGTCGCTGCCGCAGCTTCGGTGCATGGTTTAGCCCCGTTACATCTTCCGCGCAGGCCGACTCGACCAGTGAGCTATTACGCTTTCTTTAAATGATGGCTGCTTCTAAGCCAACATCCTGGCTGTCTGTGCCTTCCCACATCGTTTCCCACTTAACCATGACTTTGGGACCTTAGCTGGCGGTCTGGGTTGTTTCCCTCTTCACGACGGACGTTAGCACCCGCCGTGTGTCTCCCGTGATAACATTCTCCGGTATTCGCAGTTTGCATCGGGTTGGTAAGCCGGGATGGCCCCCTAGCCGAAACAGTGCTCTACCCCCGGAGATGAGTTCACGAGGCGCTACCTAAATAGCTTTCGGGGAGAACCAGCTATCTCCCGGTTTGATTGGCCTTTCACCCCCAGCCACAAGTCATCCGCTAATTTTTCAACATTAGTCGGTTCGGTCCTCCAGTTAGTGTTACCCAACCTTCAACCTGCCCATGGCTAGATCACCGGGTTTCGGGTCTATACCCTGCAACTTAACGCCCAGTTAAGACTCGGTTTCCCTGCGGCTCCCCTATACGGTTAACCTTGCTACAGAATATAAGTCGCTGACCCATTATACAAAAGGTACGCAGTCACCCCATAAATGAGGCTCCCACTGCTTGTACGTACACGGTTTCAGGTTCTGTTTCACTCCCCTCGCCGGGGTTCTTTTCGCCTTTCCCTCACGGTACTGGTTCACTATCGGTCAGTCAGGAGTATTTAGCCTTGGAGGATGGTCCCCCCATATTCAGACAGGATACCACGTGTCCCGCCCTACTCTTCGAACTCACAATCTGTGCACTTTCGTGTACGGGGCTGTCACCCGGTATCGCGCGACTTTCCAGACGCTTCCACTAACGCACAAACTGATTCAGGTTCTGGGCTGTTCCCCGTTCGCTCGCCGCTACTGGGGGAATCTCGGTTGATTTCTTTTCCTCCGGGTACTTAGATGTTTCAGTTCCCCGGGTTCGCCTCGCAACACTATGTATTCATGTTGCGATGATGCACTGAGTGCACCGGGTTTCCCCATTCGGACATCGTCGGCTGTAGCGGTTCATATCACCTTACCGACGCTTTACGCAGATTAGCACGTCCTTCATCGCCTCTGACTGCCAGGGCATCCACCGTGTACGCTTAGTCGCTTAACCTCACAACCCACAGGCGTTTTGCAACGCTCGGGACTGTAAGCATTTGAGAGACTCGAACGCATCGTGATTTCATTCTTATTACGGAGAATGAAAACGACGCGTCGTTTCAATTTTCAGCTTGTTCCGGATTGTTAAAGAGCAGTATCTCAAACATGACGGTTACGTCAGTTTTGAGATACGTCGTGGAGACACCTTTCACCTGTCACCAAGCAAGTGGCGTCCCCTAGGGGATTCGAACCCCTGTTGCCGCCGTGAAAGGGCGGAGTCCTAACCGCTAGACGAAGGGGACACGGTAGTGTCACGACTTCGCAGCCGTCTTGCTCATTACTTTCTATCAGACAATCTGTGTGAGCACTTCGCGGGAAGGTATCTTCAGGTAAGGAGGTGATCCAACCGCAGGTTCCCCTACGGTTACCTTGTTACGACTTCACCCCAGTCATGAATCACAAAGTGGTAAGCGCCCTCCCGAAGGTTAAGCTACCTACTTCTTTTGCAACCCACTCCCATGGTGTGACGGGCGGTGTGTACAAGGCCCGGGAACGTATTCACCGTAGCATTCTGATCTACGATTACTAGCGATTCCGACTTCACGGAGTCGAGTTGCAGACTCCGATCCGGACTACGACGCACTTTATGAGGTCCGCTTGCTCTCGCGAGGTCGCTTCTCTTTGTATGCGCCATTGTAGCACGTGTGTAGCCCTACTCGTAAGGGCCATGATGACTTGACGTCATCCCCACCTTCCTCCAGTTTATCACTGGCAGTCTCCTTTGAGTTCCCGGCCGGACCGCTGGCAACAAAGGATAAGGGTTGCGCTCGTTGCGGGACTTAACCCAACATTTCACAACACGAGCTGACGACAGCCATGCAGCACCTGTCTCAGCGTTCCCGAAGGCACCAAAGCATCTCTGCTAAGTTCGCTGGATGTCAAGAGTAGGTAAGGTTCTTCGCGTTGCATCGAATTAAACCACATGCTCCACCGCTTGTGCGGGCCCCCGTCAATTCATTTGAGTTTTAACCTTGCGGCCGTACTCCCCAGGCGGTCGACTTAACGCGTTAGCTCCGGAAGCCACTCCTCAAGGGAACAACCTCCAAGTCGACATCGTTTACGGCGTGGACTACCAGGGTATCTAATCCTGTTTGCTCCCCACGCTTTCGCACCTGAGCGTCAGTCTTCGTCCAGGGGGCCGCCTTCGCCACCGGTATTCCTCCAGATCTCTACGCATTTCACCGCTACACCTGGAATTCTACCCCCCTCTACGAGACTCTAGCCTGCCAGTTTCGAATGCAGTTCCCAGGTTAAGCCCGGGGATTTCACATCCGACTTGACAGACCGCCTGCGTGCGCTTTACGCCCAGTAATTCCGATTAACGCTTGCACCCTCCGTATTACCGCGGCTGCTGGCACGGAGTTAGCCGGTGCTTCTTCTGCGGGTAACGTCAATCGGTGAGGTTATTAACCTCACCGCCTTCCTCCCCGCTGAAAGTACTTTACAACCCGAAGGCCTTCTTCATACACGCGGCATGGCTGCATCAGGCTTGCGCCCATTGTGCAATATTCCCCACTGCTGCCTCCCGTAGGAGTCTGGACCGTGTCTCAGTTCCAGTGTGGCTGGTCATCCTCTCAGACCAGCTAGGGATCGTCGCCTAGGTGAGCCATTACCCCACCTACTAGCTAATCCCATCTGGGCACATCCGATGGTGTGAGGCCCGAAGGTCCCCCACTTTGGTCTTGCGACGTTATGCGGTATTAGCTACCGTTTCCAGTAGTTATCCCCCTCCATCGGGCAGTTTCCCAGACATTACTCACCCGTCCGCCACTCGTCACCCAAGGAGCAAGCTCCTCTGTGCTACCGTCCGACTTGCATGTGTTAGGCCTGCCGCCAGCGTTCAATCTGAGCCATGATCAAACTCTTCAATTTAAGTTTGATTTGCTGCAACAAGTGCAGCGATGCTCATCTGTAAAACGTCATAATGAATTTCATTATGTGTTCACTCGTGAGACTTGATATTTTGTTGCGTCCGGAGACGCTGATATCAATCCTGCGAGTGCCCACACAGATTGTCTGATAAATTGTTAAAGAGCGTTGCGAACAGCGGGTTAACCGCCTGTCGCGAGGTGGCGTATATTACGCTTTCCTCCTTCAGAGTCAAACACTTTTTTCAGCG
>NZ_AKIU01000041.1:0-5437 GCF_000282675.1 Pantoea sp. GM01
TTTCGATGCTTTCCACGCGTGCGGGCAACGTGCCTGCAATCACCGGGCGGCGCAGCAGCGCCGGACGCCAGCAGACGGTTTCGCTGTACGCCATGCCGTCAAACGCCAGCATAATGCTGCTGCTGCGCGAACCGTGGCTGCGCACGCGGGTGATGAGCACGCCATCCTGAAGTCCGTCCGGCAGCGCGCTGTGGCTTTCCAGCACCTGGCCCGGCTTCCGCTGCGCGCGGTAGGTGGTGTTGTTGGTAATAAGCACCCACGGTAAATAATGATATTTCTACTTTTTTTATTTTCCCAAAGAATCAGCCATGATCCATGCAACAAGAGGCACACCCTTTGAATTAATATAGCCAATATTAATCCAATTATTGTCTTTGGAAGTTTTTATAACTTTTACCTTATCACCAGTAACAAGATAAGCACTTGTTTTGCTATTATCTTCTGGAGATAAAAACAAATATGATTTCTTAGAAATTTTTTTCTCAGACGTTACACCCCTTACATAATTTAAAATATACTCATTTACTATTGATTTAGACTCTTTATTCTTTCTAACTAGCTCTTGATAAGTATTGATGTTGTCATTATCAGGAGCATCACAACGCAAATACCTTTTTACTGTTAATTTATTAAGTGATGCCAGATTGTCTTTAACATTTTTAATTGTTGGTCGAAGTGACATGAAATCAAAGGTGTCTGTTCCTTGTGAGTTTTCCAGTACATCTTCATTTTTTTTCCAATCATAACCACATACATCGCCTTCCCAATCGCTTACATAACAACCGTTTTTCATGTCTACAATGCTACAATGAGCCTTATCAACATATTCTTTTTCTTCTCCTTCATCACTTATGTATCCTCCAGAGATACTATTTAAAATCAAGTACCTTCCCGATGGAGAAACTTTAGTTGAGCCATCTTCCGTAAAATAGCGATCTTTGATGCCTAGATCTATAACATAGCCATTCCCATTAAAAGATACTGCCCGCCAAGCATCAAAATAATAATTATCTCCGTTTGTTTTTTCTGAAAATATCACGCTAGTTCCGAGTGGCGACTTAATCGTAACGTCACTTAAGGCAGATGTTGGAATGGAAAAATAAAATATATAAATCATATTTAGATAATGATAATCCTTCATGGCCAATCCTATAGTGAATTAAATATCGCGATTTAATTATTTATTTTACCGGCAAACTTATATTCATCGACGCAATAGGTGTGGCCATTGTTTCCTCCTATTTAAGCCAGCGAACCCAGGTAGTTATGCTAATTAAGCGTGTAGATTGGACGTGTATGCTCTTTAGCAGACTAAAGCTGTTTCATCTTTAAGTCTGAGGTGTTTGTTAATTTCATTTTTACCAAAACTTCCTTTATAAAAGGTAGACACTATGCATATAGAATTGACAACATCACTGGCAGTGGTGAACTGAAAAACGAGAATCAAAGACACTCCCTCGCAGTATCTATCACCTCAATAAGAAAGCTCTATAAAAAAGGTTTTTTATAACCCTTGATACTATATTTTTCTTTAACCATCCTTTAATTAAAAATGATCATTAAAAACCTAAAAACACTCGATTATTGATTAACTATTACATAGTTTCTTTCTCTTTTTGAATACTTCAGCTCACTTACTACATCCCCTTTAATACTGTAACAATTTAAAAATGAGCCTCCATTATCCTTTTCTAAATTCTGATAGATAGCTGTCATGTAAAAACCAAAATCACACTTATCAGACTGAGGATTAATAGTTTGGATTACCTTAGCATTTTTCTTTTCAATCACATTGATTTCATTAATAATTAGTTCGCCTTTTTGGGCTTTATAGACACCAAAGAAAGAGTAGCCAGCATCACTTCCCCAAAAAGGAATTATTAGTGATTCACCGGTAAGGACTCCATTAACCCATGAATTAGTAGCTGTCAATTTAACATCGTATTCCTTACCATTGCTAGACCAACTACCATTAAGATTATTATCACTAACCAACAATTTGAACTCACATTTCTCTGGATTAAACATTACCCCATTTACAATATAGTCTTCATAATCCTTAACCCCATGAACTTCACAGATTGTAAGCTCATCGTTTAACTTCTTACCAAAGAGAGCTATAGGCGTCATTTTCTTATTATAAAAATAACTACCTTTAATGTTCACTCCAGAACCAAAATTATATTTCTGAATCGATAGCTCAATTGGATATACTCCAACAAATCCTTTGTAATTTTGAACTTCATACCAATCCTTTTTAGATAAAGCATTAAAAGACAAAAGAGCACCAATAATAATAATTAAAAACCTCATGCTTAACCTCAACAAATTAACACTCGAAAACTTTATCATTATGAAATCTCTCAAAATGACCTCTACGTTTAGCATAGCTATCAGTATGAAGATTTACTTTGGCAGTAATACGATCAACAATGCTTCCATTGTTACCTTCATCAGCTATTTTGAACAACTCTTCTCTTAACCAAAAATAAATAGCGGACCTAACGCAATATTTAGCCTCTTCTAACTTTACAGGCTCTTCAACAAAGTTGACAGAATCACCCCATTGAGTTTTATAATACTCATTAAATCCTTCATAGTTCGATTTGCCTGTGAGGTGAACAGCCCCTCTCCCTCGATATAAACTACCATCGCCTGATAATACATCACCATTCCCTAGCCTATTAGAATAAACTCTGTTTGCTATAGCCACTTCATCTGCACGAGTGGTTATAACCTTTCCGGTTTTTTTATAGGAATAGGTCTTGGCTTCTTCGGGGTTATTTCTAAAATATTTAAATGTTTGCTTAAGCCCGTCCTCACTATAGTTTAAACTTTCAATTGGACTGGCTGCCCCACCCATCTCTTCCCTTACTTGGGCAAAAAAATGATTTAAACGGCTTACTGTATCCAATTTATAAGCCTCTGAGTTTTCATTAACCTCATCTACAAAGCCTTTTAAAAAGGACTCTTTTGCTGGCGATTTGATAGCTTCAAAAACTTTATAAAGCATTTCTATTGTAAGCGACCCATTGTTTTTATTTCCAATAGAGCTTATAAAAGTGACCGGATGCATATGCCACGGCGCAGGCCCCATTCCCGGCACCTGCTTCATCCACGTCATCTTTTCAATAAACGTTTCCAGATAGGTTTTCCACTTCGAGTGCTCACCCGTCAGTGTATCCAGATAGGTTTTCCACATCGGATCATCTTTGCCGTAATACCACTCGCTGGGATGTTTAGCGATGATGCGCTGTAAGCGATCACGGTAGGACACATTATTTAGCGCCTGCAAATATTCATCGATGGAATAGGTGCCGTCGTTGTTGCTGTCTATCTTCGCCAGCAGGCGCTGGTAGTTATACTGATTGAGCGCATAGCCTGGACGATTATCAGCTTTTGCTGCTGCCTCCAGCTCTTGCAAAATTTCTTTCACGATATTGTCAGGTTGTAACTTGCCATCAATCAGGTCAAAACTGGCTGATGACTTATTCAGCACCGCAAAACCCCGTTCAGCCAGCGCATATTGTGAAATCAGCTGCGCGTCTGCCGACGCGATCCAGCCGCCTTCCTGACGGATCTGGTAATATTTCGGCTGGTCACCTTCTTTTACTACCGGCACTTTTGCCAGCGTCACGATGCCATCGGATTTGGTCCGGCGCTCGCTTGCAGTAATCTGTCCAGCTTCATTTTTATCGAACAGCTTTAGTCCGGGCTTAAATTTCAGAAACGCTGGCTTGTCTGTCCCCACATTTTCTGGATTGCCAATAAACTTAGCCACGTCATCCATGCTCAGGCACTCAATGTGCACCTGATAGCGCGACCTCTTGCCGTTGTCTGTTGGCAGTTCATAAAAGCCCAGATGCCCGATGCTGTCACCCGCGCTGATGGAAATAGCCGTTGCCGGCTTTACCACGCCATCAAACGTTGGTTGCGCGCCGGATGCGGTAGGTGTTGATGGCGTCAGATAGTCCGCATCAGACACAACCCATACGCGGTCACCTTTCTTAAGCTTGCCCACGTCTTTACCCAGCGTTGCCAGGCTGAAGGTATTCAGCGCACCGGAGGGCTCTGGCGGGTTTGTCCCCGGTTTCATAGTCGCGCGCGTTATCTGCTGCGCGATGTTATCCGGCTCGTAGCTCAGCGGAAATCCTTCCGTTAGCTTCCCTGGAGAAATACCTTTCTGAACGTCATCGCTACTCAGATAATATTTCACGCCCGTGCGTAGCACGGCGCTGAACTGACCGCTGGAATGAGCCCCGTAAGCTGGCGCACATTTTGCCCACCAGGATGGCTGTGGCGCAGTGGCGCTGGAGGCCAGTGAGCCACGATCCGAAACGGTCCAGACCTTTGTACCTGCCGCCAGCGCTGTGCCCGCAGCGTTCGTCGTCTCTGCAACAAGCGTAACTTCGTTAAACTGCCGCTTATCTGAAGCACGGCTGATGATTTTGTCGCTCAGCGTCACTGCCGTTCCGGCTTTTAGCATGCCTGCGGCAACAGGCCTGGTCGCTGTGACATTCTCCATGCTGGAGTAGTAGTTCTGCGCCTTCACCACTTTTCGCGTCATCGCGGCCTCAGTCTGCGCATAGGCGCTAAACGGCGCGAGATTCATATACAGCGTATAAAACGTCAGGCCACTTTCCGCTGTATCACCCGGCTGAATGTAATGCTTCACCAGCACAAACGAGTTCGACATATGCAGCTGGCCGTTATTCCAGCTGATGGCTGCGCTGTCGTAGTCTTTGCATACCCGGTACGCCACTATCTCGCCATCCGCCATGCAGCGGACAAACTGCTCACCTTTGTAGGGCTGATTGTTACAGAACGCCTTTTCCGCTTCGCTGTTGGTGCTTAACGCACACCACGGAATGGTCTCTTCCGTGATGTGAATGCCGCCGTGCCACATGCCCTGGCGGCCGACAAGATACTGCCCGGCGCTTTCACCGCCGAGCTTCGCCAGCAGCGCCTCAGCGGAGCCGAAGGCCTGCCCGCTTTTGTTTGCGGGCACCGGAAAACTGAACTTTGGTAATACTGCTGGCATAAATAACCGTCCCTGTTATTCGCTGGCCCATTTAGGCACGTTGCGGGTAATCACGCTGATTTCACTGGTTTTGAAGTCCGGCGTTTCCATGGGCAAATCTGCCCCACCCGCCGGTATCAGATACTGCGCCACGTTCATGATCATCGGCCCCTGCGAGCCGTGCTCAACGCCTTCGCCGCTCAGCTTCAGGTACGAGCCGCCGCCGTTCAGCGTCAGCGTTTTTGGCGTGCTGATGACGATTTCGTCTTCCGAGCTGGTCACCGTGATTTGCTGCGCGGCGCTGAACGTCATCGCATTGTGCTGCGCCTGCATTACGACTTCGCCCTGGTTGGCAACCATCGTCATCGCGCCGGTGTGGGCGAACAGGCCGAGCGCCTTTTCGGCGGCCAGCGACAG
>NZ_AKIU01000042.1:0-2299 GCF_000282675.1 Pantoea sp. GM01
CATCCCACAGTGACAGATCGGCTACGTTAGCAGGCGCATCCACGTCGATAACAATCGGCCATTCGCCGGTGGCATCGCCGAGGCTGCCGTCAGCCAGTTCCGGCTGTGCGGTGAAGTTGTAGTCGCCCGAGGCCAGCGGACCGACTTCCAGTTCCCAACGGCCATCAGCGTCAACGGTGGCGGTGCCCAGCAGGCCCAGGTTGTCGTCAAACACATGCACGACCGTGCCAACAGGACCGGTACCGCGCAGGGTTGGCGTTGGATCGTTGCTCAGACCCTCTTTCTCAATCAGCCCAGTGTGTGCCGCCACGTCGTCATAGACGCCGGTGATGGTAATGTCAGGCGTTTCACCACCCGAGATAATATCCAGCGTTTCTGGCGCAGATGGTGCACCGGTGTTACCGGCTTTATCTTCTGCTACTGCAGTCAGGATCAACTCACCCTGCGGCAGTGGACGCGATGGCGTGAACGACCAGTTACCTGGCGCGGTATCACCGGCCGTCGCCGTACCCAGCAGATTGTCATACTGGTCATAAATGTAGACGGTGCTGCCTGGCTCAGACGTTCCGCTAATGGTTGGGAACGGATCGGCCGTGCTGCCGCCGCTGACCGGACCATCGGCATCAGTAATCGCGGTGATTACCGGTGCGGGTGGTGGCGTGGTGTCCACTTCAAACTCCAGCGGATCGCTTTCCGGACTGACGTTACCGTTGGTGGCTTCGACGATGATGGTGAAGCTATGTTCGCCATCGCGCAGCTCGTCACCCACTTCCGGGGTAAAGGTCCAGTTACCGTTTTCATCGACAATCGCGGTACCGATCAACGTTTTGGTGCCTGCCGGGAATTCATCGTAAATGTTTACGATGTCATCTTTACGCAGACCGCCACCCGCCAGTTCAGGACGGTTATCGTTGGTCAGGTCGCCGATCACGCCGACGTGAGCCGGAACATCATCGTAAGCCCCTTCCAGCGCGCCGCCAGGGCCAGTGCCCGGAATGCCTGGTACGTAGGAGTCGATGATGATTGGCCATGAGCCGGTACGACCGCCCACGTTACCCGCTTCATCACGGAACACCGCTTCAAAGTTGTATGGGCCGTCTGGCAGCGTTGCCAGTTCCAGCTCCCAGTTACCGTCAGTTCCGACCTGAACAGAGCCCAACACGTTGGTGGTATCTGCACCGTTATAGATGAAGACCCAGCTGTTCGGTTCGCCGGTGCCTTTCAGCGTTGGCGTGGCATCGTCGGTGACCATACCGCTGGTCACAGGACCGGTAGTGGTACCGAAGTTATCCAGAATCTCGGTAAAGGTGCCTGCGCCCGGTGGCGTGGTGTCAATGGTGATCACCCACTCGTTGCTGGTGGCTTTGTGGACACCGTCATCAAACTCAGCACGCAAGGTGTAAGTGTCTTCAGTCAGAACGATGGTCTCAATCTGCCATACACCGCCCGTTACCACTGCGCTGCCTAACAGACGATCATTTTGGTCATACAGATGAACAATGGCGCCCTCTTCACCGGTACCGCTGATCACCGGCGTGGTGTCGTTGCTGTAACCGTTGTCTGGTACGTCGACCAGGTCTGCTGGATCGTTGTTGTTGGTTGCCGCAGTAATGGCACCGGCCGGTGGCACGGTATCAATATTCAGTTCCCAGTTATCCGAACGCTCGCCTTCGTTGCCGACGTCATCGGTGAAGCTGACCGAGATCTGCTTAACGCCATCTTCCTGCGGTGGCAGCGTGAAGCTCCAGGTGCCATCTTCACGGACTACACGGGTGCCCTGTGGAATGTCGTCAACATACACGGTGACGATATCGCCCGGTACGCCGCGGCCTTCTACGGTTGGCGTGTTGTCGTCGGTTTTACCGCCGTTTGGCACGTTGCCCTGATCGGCGCCCACATCATCCATTACGCGGTCAATGACGGCGCGGTTTGGTGCAGTGGTGTCAATCTCCAGCTCGAACTCGTTGGTGGTGGTGGTGCCGCTGGCGTTGGTCACGCTGGCCTTGATGGCGTAGGTGCCTTCGGTCAGCGCCAGTTCCTGTTCCCAGAAGCCGAACGCGTTGGTGCGCACGGTGCCGATTGCCACGTCGTCCACGTAGATAGTGACGATGCTGTTAGGCGTCGCACGACCGTGTACGGTTGGCGTGGTGTCATCGGTTTTACCGCCGCTGGCGATGTTGCCGGTAATGCTGCCTTCATCATCCGCTACGTGGGTGATAGAGACGTCCAGGCGCGAGGTGTCAACGGTGAAGTCGATACCCGGCTGTTCGCCGCTGCTGTTACCCGCTTCATCAATCAC
>NZ_AKIU01000043.1:0-587 GCF_000282675.1 Pantoea sp. GM01
TGCTCGCCCGAGGTCAGCGCCACGCCCAGCGGCGCGCTGGCCAGCAGCGCGGCGGACTGCAGATTCTTCAGCCGGTCCGACAGCAGGTTCGCCTGCGCGTTAATGTCGCCAGTCAGCGTCCCGGCGGTTTCGGCAGCGTTGGTGAGCGCTGCCATCTGATTGTTGGCGTTCGATATCTGACCGACCGCCGCCGACATCTCCAGCACCTCGTCCTGTGCCTGCTGCTGGCCGTGCGAACTCAGGAACAGGCCGCGCGCGGCGCGCACCGCGCCAAATTCATCGGTGCGCAGCTCAAAGCCGGTGCCACGCTGTTTGCGCTGCGCGTCCACCAGATGCCCCATGTTGAGCTGGCTTTTGCCGTACTCGGTCGCCAGCTTGATGTGCTCCTGCTGGCGCAGGTCTTCCATGCGCAGCTTGTTGTTCGCCGGCGTGCGCAGCACGTTGCGGCTGTGGTTGTCGCGCGTAACGTGGTCGGGATGTTCGGAGTCGTGCTGCGCGTGGGCGATGTACGGACGGTCCGGGTCGCCGCCGTCGAAGGCTATCGACACTTCGGTGCCGTCCAGCAGCGGCGCGTGCCAGCCGTAGTC
>NZ_AKIU01000044.1:0-74871 GCF_000282675.1 Pantoea sp. GM01
GCGGCGCAAAAAGCTGCCTCCGTTTCATGTTGCTGGTAGCTAACCAGCAACACATTCAAGATACAAGCGGCGCAATTTATTGCGCGATAAATCGCGCCGCTACCGAATCTTCGATGAGGAAATAACGTGCATCACTGGCCGTCATTACGCCATTCATGGCGACCATTTTTTTAATCCGCCAAATGTAACCAGATGAAAAAATATTCGCAGACTTTGCGTCAGTTGTGGCTGAAGATTTCTTAACATCTAATTAGCAATTAAAGCTAAAACGCTTAACGTCAAAAGGTGTTTATTAGCTCTACCGGCAATCATCACCAGCCGTGAGCATTGAGGGAATGTGAAGCGCTTTATCAACAATTGAACAACTCGCAGCTTTAGCCATTGGCTCAGCTATTATTTCCGAGGAGAATGGCCATGAAACAATTAATTAATGACGTAATTTCTATTTTTACACCGCAATCTGTTAAACCCGTTTTAATTCGCGCGGATTTAACCCATCGTGAACTTTCTTCGATTCATCCGGTAGGATTTACTTCCGTCAGCTGGGCCACCTCGATGGAAGAGTTGAATGACGCTTTCGTGCAAAAAGCCCTTGCTGCTGGCGCGGTGGGTTATCACATCACCGACGTCGAGTCACACGAACCGGCGCACGATGGTCAACATGTTATGGCAGCCACAGCGACTCTCTATCATATCAATAGCAAAGTGGCTTATGGCTAATCCCCGTCATTCTTCAAGCTGCAGGTGCGATAGCCGCGTATGCTCACCCCGGTCACTTACTAAAATAAGCTCCCGGGGATTCGCGTTCTTGCCGCCTTCCTGCATCTGGAATTATTTAGGGTATTAACTCTTAATCTTTCATCATCGGCAGGCTTTTTTCTGCAAAGTAATCAGCGAGAAAATCAATAAAGATCTTAATGCGCGGTGATTCAGAAGCGCGTTGGGTATAAACCGCCCAGATATTTGCTTCCTGATACCACTGCGGTAAAACGTGCACCAGTTTATTTTCGGCCAAATAGGGCGTCACATCCCAGGCAGAACGTAATGCAATGCCGTGTGATTTTAAAGCCCAGTTGAGAATGACTTTTCCGCTATTCGATGCGTAATGGCTATTCAGCCGACAAACGATTTTATTATCGCCATCGGTTAAGGTCCAATGACCAAAGGTATTGTTATTTTCATTAATGATAAGACAGCTGTGATCGATTAAATCATCCAGCGTCTCAAGCGGACGCGATTGCGCTAAATAGCGGGCGGATGCACAAAGAATACGCCGATTCGACGCCAGTTTTCTGGCGATATAGGCGTGATTGACATCATCACCCACGCGAATATCCACATCCGTTCCTGACTGCAATAAATCGATATCGCGATCGGTGAGAATTAGTTTGATGTTAAGCGAAGGATGGCGCGTCATGAATTCTGCCACCGCATCGGATAAATAATCCTGCCCAAAGCCAAATGAGCAGGTGACGGTCAAATCGCCGGTTAATTCTCCGCGCCACTGCTGGAAGTTATTCAGGAAAGCGTCCATCTCGTGCACCACCTGCAGCGCGCCTTCCAGCGCCTTTTCACCTTCGGGCGTCAGGCGCATCACGCGATTGGTGCGGAAAAACAGCCGGGTTTCCAGCTGCTTTTCGAGGATGGCAATACGTTTGCTAATGTAGGAAGGCGACTGGCCCAGCTCCGTGGCGGCTCGGCCAAAGCCTTCATAGCGCGCCACGCTGATAAACACATACAGATCTTCGACCGAAGGCCAGCCCTGCAGCGGCTTCTGATAACTCTTCCCGGCAAGCAGTATCTTCATAACCATCACAGCGTTAGAGAAATTTTGCTGGTTATAACACAGAATCCAGAAAGCGCTGAAGCTGGCTTAAAAACAGTTCCGGTACTTCTTCGTGCGGTGAGTGGCCGCAAGGTAAGGCGTGGCCTTGCACATGACGCGCTTTATCTCGCCAGGTATCAACCACGTTATAGAGCTGGCCCACCGTGCCCTGCTCTCCCCATAACAGCAATAACGGCGATTCAATCCGTTTATCGCTGTCCTGCGCATCGTGTTCTAAATCAATGGTGGCCGCCGCGCGATAATCTTCACACACCGCATGAATCATCGCTTCATTTTGATAACAGCGCAGATAATCGTTAAAAATTTCCTCTGACGTCGCGCCCGGCGTTTTTAATTGGCCATTAATGTGCTTACGCAGGAATAAAGCCGGATCGTGACCGATCATGGTCTCCGGTAATGGCGAAGGCTGAATCAGAAAGAACCACCAAAAATAACGCGTGGCGAACTCTTTATTGGTTAACGCATACATGGTGGCGGTTGGCGCAATATCGACAAATACGCAGCTGGAGAGTTGTTCCGGATGATCGAGCGCCAGGCGATGACCCACGCGCGCGCCGCGATCGTGGCCAACAAAGGCGACGCGTTCCAAATCTAACGCATCAATCAACTGGCTGATGTCTTCTGCCATCACCCGTTTCGAGTAGGGACGATGCGTCTCGTCGCTCGGCGGTTTGTCGCTATCACCATAACCACGCAAATCCGGCAGGATGACACGGTATTTCTGTGCCAGCTGCGGCGCAATTTTACGCCACGCCAGATGATTTTGCGGATGACCGTGCAGCAACAGCAAAGGTGGACCTTCGCCCCCCATCGCGACGCGCAAAGTTATGCCGTTCGCTAAACGCACATCGCTGAGCGTAAAGCCTGCGATAAAAGGTGAATCGCCGCGCGCTGTTATCTCACTCATGCTGTTCATCCTTCACGGTATTGCCGCGTTTGAACCACGGACGTTGTGCAAAGTGTTGTGTTTCAAACTGCGCGATATCCGCTTCATACTGCAGCGTCCAGTCCACTGCACTGCCACCGCCCAACAACATTTCGCGTTTCAAGGCGCTAACCGAGAACGCAATGCGTTGATTATTGAAGAGGATCGCCTGCTCTTCCAGCGACACGGTAATGCGGTTGTTAGCAGGATCGTTCGCCACCTCGCTCAGGCGCTGATAATCTTCTGCGCTTAACGCCAGCGTCAGAACGCCATTGCGCTGACAGTTGTCGTCAAAGATGCCGGCGAAACTGGTACCAATAATGGCGCGAATTCCCAGCTGATTCAGTCCCCACACCGCGTGTTCCCGGCTGGAACCACAGCCGAAATTGGCGCCCACCAGCAAGAAAGAGGCTTTTTCCCAGCCGGGCTGATTGAGGATGAAATCGGGATTCGGGCTGCCGTCAGGCAAAAAGCGCAGATCGAAGAACACACCACGATCTAAACCTTGACGATCGATGCCTTTGAGAAACTGCTTTGGCATGATCACATCCGTGTCAATATTGGCCGCCGGTAACGGCGCGAGCGTGCCTGATATGTGGTTGAAAGCTTCCATATTAAACCTCTTCTGTCATGAAACGGCGGACATCAACCAGATGACCGGCAATCGCGGCGGCGGCAACCATCGCCGGACTCATTAAGTGCGTACGGGCACCCGCGCCCTGACGGCCAGGGAAATTACGGTTGGTGCCTGAAGCACAACGGTCGCCGGGCGCTAATACATCCTCATTCATTGCCAGGCACATTGAGCAGCCCGACTGGCGCCATTCGAAACCGGCATCAACGAAAATCGCGGCCAAACCTTCTGCTTCCGCCTGCTGACGTACCTGAGTTGATCCCGGCACGATAATCCCGCGCACATGCGGCGCGATTTTATGTCCTTCAACAATCGCGGCGGCGGCGCGTAAATCTTCAATGCGACCGTTGGTGCAGGAGCCGATAAAGGCGTGGGTAATGGCAATTTCCGCTAACGGCGTGCCGGGTTCCAGTCCCATATATTTCAGCGCGGTACGCAGCGTTTGCTGTTTAACCGCATCTTTCTCCTGCGCGGGATCGGGAACGCAGCCGGTAATCGCGCTGGCTTGATCCGGGCTAATCCCCCAGGTCACTTTGGGTTCGAGATCGCTACAGTCGATGGTGATGCGGCTGTCGAACTGTGCATCAGCATCGCTGCGCAGCGTACGCCACTCCGCGAGGGCTTGCTGCCATAGTGCGCCCGTCGGCATCTGCGGCTTACCCGCGATGTAGGCAAAAACTTTTTCATCCGGCGCAATAATCGCGCCGCGCGCTCCGGCCTCAACCGCCATGTTGCACAGCGTCATGCGCCCTTCCATGCTCAGCGCCTCAATCGCTGCACCGGCAAATTCGATGGCATAACCGGTCGCGCCTGAAGCACCAATTTCTTCGATCAGCGCCATGATGATGTCCTTCGCCGAACAGCCAAACGGCAGCTCGCCGTTCACCGTGACGAGCATGGTTTTCAGGGTGCGATAAATCAGGGTTTGCGTGGCAAGCAGATGTTCGATTTCTGAGGTGCCGATACCGAAACCGAGCGCGCCAAACGCGCCGTAGGTAGTGGTATGACTGTCGCCAGCGGCAATCACCATGCCTGGCATCACCAAACCTTGTTCGTGTGCCACCACATGTTCAATCCCCTGGCGCGGGTCCATCACATCAAACAGTTCGATACCGAAATGCGCGGCGTTTTGCCGGAAGTAATCAACCTGTAATTGCCCGCCGGCATCGGTCATCGCTTCATCACGCGCGGGGCGCGTGGGGTTAACGTGATCAACATTGAGCAGAATGGTGCCCGGATTACGCACCGGACGCTGGTGATCGCGTAGGCCGCTAAACGCCTGCGGGCTGGTGTATTCATTCAGAATCGAGCGGTCGATGTAGAGCAGCACATGCCCTTCATTATCTAACTTGCGAACCAGATGCTGATCGATCAGCTTTTCATACAGTGTTTTGTTAACCATGTCGTTGCCCACGCGAAAGTGTAAAACAAGTCATTAGAGACGTTAGGGTAATACAGTTTGTCGGCGGGGAATGAACACGCTCCGTGGAGTGATGTTTTATGAAATGTGCAGAACGACTGACAATCGCCTTGAATCATGGTGGGCCGTCATTCATAGCGGCTTAGTTAGCGGCTCATTAATGAATTTGTCTGAGGGTTTTATTTGACCTAAGTCGCGTCTATCGATATAAAGAATAACCGCGCTGCTTAAGCGGTTTATCCCGGTTTTATTTCCTCTTCTGCCTATATTTCACGCTATTTTCTTTTTTGTAAGTTAATTAATTAACACCAATACTTTATTAACTAAAAACAAGTTAATCATTTCGTAACAATCTCTTAATGTGCAAACCGAATTTTTAACGTTCACCTGCATTGCATAATAAGTAGGACTGGAATGACTCACACCAAAAAGATCGTGTCTGCCCTTTCGCTGGCAGCGCTGCTTGTCTCTTCAGCGGTACGTGCTGAAGATGCACCGGAAAAAACTGACGTTCTGCTGATCGGCGGCGGTATCATGAGCGCCTCGCTCGGTACCTGGCTGCAAGAGCTGCAACCGGGCTGGAAACAGTTGATGGTTGAGAAGCTCGACGGCGTAGCGCTGGAATCGTCCAACGGCTGGAATAATGCCGGTACTGGTCACTCTGCTAACATGGAGCTGAACTACACGCCTGAGCGTGCAGACGGTTCAATCGACGTTAGCAAAGCGCTGGAAATCAACGAATCCTTCATGATTTCGCGCCAGTTCTGGACTTCACAGGTGCAGCGCGGCGTCTTGCACGATCCACGTTCGTTCATCAACTCGACGCCGCACATGAGCTTCGTCTGGGGCGACAAAAACGTCGAGTACCTGACCAAGCGTTATGATGCGCTGCAGAAAACCACCCTATTCCAGGGCATGAAGTTTTCTACCGATCATCAGCAGATCCAGCAGTGGGCTCCGCTGGTGATGGAAGGTCGCGATCCGAATCAGAAAGTTGCAGCCACCTGGACGCCAGTCGGCACCGATGTTAACTACGGTGAAATCACCCGTCAGCTGATCGGTAGCCTGAAAAAAGATCAGAACTTCAAGCTGGAAACCTCTGCAGAAGTGACTGATTTTAAGCGTAACGGCGACAACTCATGGCACGTGACCATTAAAGATGTGAAGAGCGGTGATAAGCGCTCGGTTGATGCGAAATACGTGTTTATCGGTGCGGGCGGCGGCGCGATCAAGCTGCTGCAGAAAACCGGTATCCCGGAAGCAGACAACTACGGCGGCTTCCCGGTCGGCGGCTCGTTCCTGATGACCGAAAACCCAGAAATCGCTAACCGTCACCTGGAAAAAGTGTACGGTCAGGCTTCTGTGGGTGCGCCACCGATGTCTGTTCCCCACATCGATTCACGTACCCTCGACGGTAAGAAAGTGGTGCTGTTTGGCCCGTTCGCGACCTTCTCTACTAAGTATCTGAAGAACGGTTCGCTGTTCGATCTGCTGAGCGCGACCACCACCAGCAACATCATGCCGATGACGCATGTTGGTATCGACAACTTTGACCTGGTGAAATACCTGATTGGTCAGGTAATGCTGAATGATGATGACCGCTTTGCGGCGCTGAAAGAGTACTACCCGAACGCACGTAAAGAAGACTGGAAACTGATTCAGGCCGGTCAACGTGTACAGATCATCAAGAAAGATGCAGAAAAAGGTGGCTTGCTGAAACTGGGCACTGAAATCGTGACCGATCAGCAGAAAACGCTGGCCGCTCTGCTCGGTGCATCACCGGGTGCATCAACTGCCGCGCCAATCACGCTCGATGTGATGAAAAAGCTGTTCCCAGAACAGTTCGCTTCACCGGAGTGGCAGCAGAAGATTCGCGCTATCGTGCCAAGCTTTGGCCAGAAGCTGAACGGCAACACCGCGTTGACGCAGCAAGTTTGGGATAACACCGCAGCCACGCTGCAGTTGACCAAACCGCCAGTGATTAACATGGGCGACCAGACTGTTGCACCGACGCAGGCCAAACCGCGTACGGAATCAGGCAAGCAGGATATGGCGCTGTAATTCACGCCAGAACGAAATCAAGCCGGACAATGTCCGGCTTTTTTTGTATCCGCAAATCGCCAGGCGTGGAACGGGCTATTACGCGTTTAACTTAGATAAACGCCCAGAGCACCCAGGTCAGAGCGAAACCGCTAAGCCCCATAATCGTCGTCAGTACCGTCCAGGTTTTCAGACCATCCGCCACCGACAAGCCAAGATAGCGCGTGACAACCCAAAATCCCGAGTCATTAACGTGCGATAAGCCCAATGCGCCAAAGCAGGCTGCAAGCGCGAGCAATACCAACTGCATGTCGCCCAATCCTACTGAAGCCGTGCTCAATAATCCGCAGGTGGTGACGATGGCCACGGTGGCTGAACCCTGCGATGCGCGCAACGCTAAAGAGAGAATAAACGCAGCAGGAATAAGCGGCAGATTGATCGTTTGCAGCGATCCGGCAAGCGCTTTACCTACTCCAGATTCCACCAGGACCTTGCCAAACGCGCCGCCCGCGCCAGAAACCAGAATGACACCCGCCGCCGTCGAAATGGCGTTATTGGATAAACTTTCCAGTTTGTCTTTGGTCCAGCCACGACGAATCCCTAATAACCAGCCCGCTAACGCCACGGTCACTAACAGTGCAATGCCCGGAGAGCCGACCAGCGTTAAGGTATTGAGCAACATGCTATCAGGAGCCAGATACGGAGGAAGTAATGTGCCCAGCGTAATCAGGATTATGGGCAAGACAATTAATCCGGAAATTAACAGCGCGCCAGGTACGTTTTGCTTAGCTTCAACGACTGGCTTCTGGTCGCAGGATTCCGTTAGCTGCAATTGCTCGAGCACCTGCACCGATAAATTATATTTTTTGCGATTAATCGCTTTAGCAGCGAAATAGCCCACCACCCCAACCGGAACAGAAACCGCAATGCCCAGCATCATTAACCAACCTAAATCCGCATTCAGCAGCGTAGCGGCCGCTGCAGGCCCCGGATGCGTGGGTACAGTGACATGCACCATCAACATCATACCGGCCATCGGCAAACCAAATTTCAGGGTTGATACACGCAGCACCTTGGTAAAGCCATAAATCAGCGGGACAACGATGATAAAGCCGACATCGAAAAATACCGGTAATCCAAGGATAAAGGCCACGGTAGTCAACGCTGCGACCATTCTTTGCGGACCGCACAGCTTTGCAAAACGGTTTGCCAGAGCGTCTGCGCCCCCTGAGGCTTCAATAATGGCCCCCAGAATGGCACCCAATACAATGATCAGCGCAATGTTACCTAATAAACCGCCCATACCGCCCAGGATCACTTTCATGATATCGCCAGCCGGGATGCCCGTGGTTATTGCTACGAATAGGCTGGAAACCAGCAAAGCAATAAAGGGATGAACTTTGGCTTTTATCACCAGTATTAACAGCAGTAAGACGCTTGCCAGCGCGATGGATAAGAGCAATGTGGTAGACATCTGATAAACCTCTAATAATTTTATGCTGCAGGTAACTATAAAAAAAATGGTGTTGGCGTAATGACAGACAAAGCGACGCACACCGATTGGCTATAAATCGATGTGATCAATAATATTTTTAATTTTGTGTGTGAAAGATTGGGAATGGATGACTCTTCGCGTGTGAAGTAGGTAAATCCAGGGTACGTTTTAGCATTATCAATCCTTGATAGTTGGCATTTTATTCGATGATTCTTCTCACCCTGCGCCGGTCAGATGCAGGGTTTCAGGAACAATCGTCATGTTAAAATAAGTTAATATTTGTTTGTTAGTGTTAACTTTGCCAGTTATTCAAGTTAATAAATGCGCTGCAAATCACATTAAATGGACAAATCTGCCAAATAAAACAATTATTCACATAACATTTCATATCTTCACAAATGGGAGTTGGTGAGCTAATCAGGCTGCCGGGCAATAAAGTTTTTTGCGAAATGGGAAGAGAGTTTGCAGAGAGCGAGTGACGACAAGGCGGTTACCTATCCCCAGCAAGGCGGATAGGTGGTGAATTCGCAGCGTTATGCTCCGGTTCCAGCAGGAGGGGTGGCGGGAATGCGTTTCCCTTTCAATATATTTCTCAACGCTGGTTCGGCATATTTAGTGATTAAGAAAGCGATGTAGTACAGCACGGTAGCCACCACAATTGGCATCAGCATCATGACAAACTCATTTTTAATATGCACGTTGAGCTTAATCAGCGTAGCGATCATCAGATTTTCATGGATGAGATAAAAAGCGTAACTTGCGAAGCCGACTGCGGTGAAAAAACGTAGCGAGAGAATGCGCTCCAGCTGCTTAGAGTAGAAACTCACAATAAAGAACAGCATCACCAGCACCAAAGGAATAAGCGTGATGACTCCCGCATTCTTAACGAAGTAGCTGAAATTAATCAGCAGCGCCAACCCTACAATGGCGTAATGAAACAGTTTATCGCGTGCATGCATGCGCTCATAAACCAGGCAGCCAACCATAAACCACGCATAATGAATGAAGCCAAACTTGGATATAATATCGATTAACAGCGGGTGACCTAAAGATTTAAGAACCGAGGATGCGGAAAGCAGCAACATCGGTACTAATAATGCCGGCAAACAATATTTTCTGCCCAGCGTAAAATAGACTGCACCGATAATCAGATAGAAAACCGCTTCGACATACAGTGACCAAAACGATCCCGCCATTGATTTAAATTCAATCCCGGTTAACTGCGTCAGGGTTTCTGGATTGGTGAATATCAGCCCAGGCAACAGATTCCTGACATACGGTGTCATCACCGACCATTCCGGGAAGAAGCCCCCCACCGCGAACAGCAGCATACTGGCAATAAACATGGCGGGAAACAGGCGCAGCCAGCGTTTTTTTAGAAAACTGAGGTAGCTCTCTGATTTATCCAGGGTCATAAAAATGACAAAACCTGAGATCATGAAAAATAACTCTACGCCGAGCCAGCCATAGTTAAATATTGGAAAATGTTGAGTTGCCGTGACATAGGGTAATAATTCCGGCCATCGCGCATAAGCATGATAACCAATAACCAGCAGAATCGCTAAGCCGCGCATTCCATCAAGATGCGTTATACGTGCGTGCATAATTCCCTCAGGAAAGATGACCGGAAAAAGATAACTCAAATTAACCTGACGCAGTTTTACAAGCAATAAGACTAATTCTGATTAACGACATCATGAATAAACAGCAGACCTAATAAATAGACTCCGTTATTAACACTGAAAAGTGGCATTGATAAAGTTGTTTTTATGGCATCGGATTGAGAAGGCTCATTGCATTTAAATGATTTTTTCTAAGATAGAGAAAATAAAAACAGGCCATTTATGAGTTAAGCATTAGATGGCCTGGGGAGAAATATCGCCTGTAAAATTAATCCCTGCGGAATTTCTGCTTTAACTATCACAATTTGTTATGAGGGCCGGGACCTACCGATTCACGCACCATCAACTCACCCGCAAAAGTTTTATCATTACGCATTTCGCCACCATCCAGCATTGAGATCAGGCGTTCGATAGTTTCCTGAATCATCTCGGTCACCGGCATCTTCACGCTGGATAGCGCCGGAATGGTGAACGGAGCCAGCGGAATATCGTCAAAGCCCATTACCGCGACTTGTGCCGGTACGGCAATGTGGTGATCGGACAACGCTTTCAGCGCCCCCACCGCCATATCATCGTTACTCGCCACCAGCGCACTAAATACACGCCCCTGTGCCAACAGGTGTTCCACCGCCGCCATGCCGTTTTGCGCCTGCCATTTGCCTTCGACGATTAACGCCTCATCAACCGCAATACCCTGTTTTTCCAACGCGGCTTTGTAACCCGCCAGTCGTTCGCGTCCCGTCGGAGAATCGAGCGAGCCGGTGATAAAAGCTATCTCGCGATGTCCGAGGGCAATCAACTGCTCAACCGCTGCGGCGCTGCTGCGCTGCTGATCGGAGTAGATGCAATAGCTATGGTGCTGACGCAGGCGACGATTGATCACCAGGATCGGGTGTTTGTGCTGTGCAATGATGCTATCCATCTCATCGGTAGTGAGAAAACGCGGATAGATAATCACACCATCGCAGCGCAGATCGAGCAGGAACTGGATCGCGGCGCGCTCCTCCTCGGCGCTGTGTTTGCCATCAACCAGTAACAACTGCCGCCCCTGCTGTTCCATCAGGCGTGCGGAGTGCTGCATCAGTTCGGTGAAATAGCTGCCGGTATACAGGGTATTGGTGATTACCAATCCGATGGTTTGGCTGGATTTGGTCGCCAGGTTTCGCGCCAGCAAATTAGGGCGAAAATCGGTTTCGGCGATGGCCTGGTACACCTTCTCACGCTTTTCCTGGCTGACATAACCGTTGCCGGACAGCACCCGGGAAACCGTCGCTTTCGATACGCCTGCTACTTTTGCCACCTCAAGTATGGTCGCCATGTTTCACTCTTTTTCCATGCTGATGGCATCAGTTTACCTAAGCTGCGAATTATTCGGCAATTTTTCTACCCTCACGGATTCATGCCCTGCCGCTGTTAAACGATCAACTTCACACTTTCATCCAACAATTTTTAAATTTCTTGCCTGATGCATCTGGCATCTTCATGATTTTGTGAAACCGGTTTCTCATGACGAACAATCGCGCAGAAAACCGCTGTACCTCTACTTAAAAAAATCAGAGACCAAAAATCCATGGCTAAAAATTATGCGGAAGTCTCACGTGCCATCGTGGCTTCGCTCGGCGGCTTAAACAATATTGAAGCGGTGACGCACTGCATGACGCGCCTGCGTTTCGTGGTGAAAGACAGCAGCCAGATCGACAACGCCAGCCTGAAAGCGACTCCCGGCGTCATGGGCGTGGTACACACCGACACACAGTGTCAGGTGATTATTGGCAACAACGTTAACCTCGCCTATCAGGAAGTGCTGAAGCTCGGCACGCCAAACAGCGACGGCGCCGCGCCGGCGAAACGCAAAATCACCCTGCGCAGCATCGGTGCTGGCATTCTTGACGCGTTGGTTGGCACCATGTCGCCACTGATTCCAGCCATTATCGGCGGATCGATGGTGAAGCTGCTGGCGATGATGCTGGAAATGAGCGGCGTGCTGGAGAAAGGTTCATCGACGCTCATTATCCTCAACGTGATTGGCGACGGGGCCTTCTTCTTCTTGCCCATTATGGTGGCAGCTTCGGCGGCGTTGAAATTCAAAACCAATATGTCGCTGGCCATTGCCATCGCCGGCGTGCTGGTGCATCCAAACTTTGTTGATTTGATGGCCAAAGCGGCGCAAGGCCAGGCGGTGGAGTTTGCCGCTATCCCGGTAACCGCGGTGAAGTACACCTACACGGTTATCCCGGCGTTGGTGATGACCTGGATTTTGTCGCACATCGAATACTGGATTGATCGCATCACACCTGCGGTGACCAAAAACTTCCTTAAGCCCATGCTGATCGTGCTGGTGGCCGCGCCAATCGCCATTGTGCTGATTGGCCCGCTCGGCATCTGGATTGGTAGCGGTATTTCCGCGCTGGTGTATACCATTCACGGTTATCTTGGCTGGTTATCAGTGGCGATCATGGGTGCGCTGTGGCCGCTGTTGGTAATGACCGGCATGCATCGCGTGTTTACCCCCACCATTATTCAGACCATTGCCGAAACCGGCAAAGAAGGCTTGGTGATGCCTTCGGAAATCGGTGCCAACCTGTCGCTCGGCGGCTCTTCCCTGGCCGTGGCGTTTAAAACCAAAAACCCTGAGCTGCGCCAGACGGCATTTGCCGCCGCGGCTTCGGCGATTGTCGCCGGTATTTCCGAGCCCGCGCTGTATGGCGTGGCGGTAAGGTTGAAACGCCCGCTCATCGCCAGCCTGATCAGCGGCTTTATCTGCGGCGCGGTGGCCGGTATCGGTGGACTGGCCAGCCACTCAATGGCTTCGCCCGGTTTGTTTACCAGCGTGCAATTTTTTGATCCCAGCAATCCGATGAGCATTGTCTGGGTCGGCGGCGTCATGGTGCTGTCGGTGGTGCTCTCTTTCATTCTCACGTTGATTCTTGGCTTCGAAGATATTCCGGTCACGGATGCCGCACAGCCAAAAGCGGCCGTCGATGAGACCAAGCCAGCCAACGTTAATTTATCCAAGGTGTAATTTTATGTCTGAAGTGACATTTCCAGCAGGATTTTTGTGGGGCGGCGCGTTAGCCGCCAATCAGTCAGAGGGGAGCTATCTGGCAGACGGTAAAGGCTTAACCACGGTGGATATGATTCCGCACGGTGAGCACCGCATGCCGGTAAAACTGGGACTGGAGAAGCGTTTTGCGTTACGCAGCGATGAATATTATCCCAGTCATGACGCCATCGATTTTTACCGTCGTTATAAAGATGATATCGCGCTGATGGCGGAAATGGGCTTCACCGTATTTCGCACTTCCATTGCCTGGAGCCGCATTTATCCGCAGGGCGATGAATTAGCCCCGAACCCGCAAGGCATCGCCTTTTACCGTAGCCTGTTTGCAGAGTGTCAGAAATACGGCATCACGCCGCTGGTCACGCTAAGTCACTTTGACGTGCCGATGCATCTGGTGACGGAATACGGCTCGTGGCGCAATCGTAAAATGATTGAGTTCTTTAGCCGCTACGCGCGTACCTGCTTCGAAGAGTTCAATGGCCTGGTGAAATACTGGCTGACCTTTAACGAGATCAATATCCTGCTGCACAGCCCGTTCTCTGGCGCCGGTTTGGTGTTCGAACCGGGCGAAAATCCGGAGCAGGTGAAATATCAGGCAGCGCATCACGAGCTGGTCGCCAGCGCGCTGGTAACGAAGATCGCCCATGAGATTAACCCCGACAATCAAATTGGCTGCATGCTGGCGGGCGGTAATTTTTATCCGTGGTCATGCAAGCCGGAAGACGTCTGGGCGGCACTGGAGAAAGATCGCGAAAATCTGTTCTTTATCGATGTGCAGGCGCGCGGTGCTTACCCCTCTTATGCGGCTCGGGTGTTTCGCGAAAAAGGCGTTGAGATCGCCATGGAGCCGGAAGATACCGCCACGCTGCGGCATACGGTCGATTTCGTCTCCTTCAGCTACTACGCCTCACGCTGTGCATCGGCAGAGATGAATGAGCAAAACAGCAGTGCCGCCAACGTGGTGAAATCACTGACCAATCCGCACGTGAAGCGCAGCGATTGGGGCTGGGGCATCGATCCGCTCGGCCTGCGCATCACCATGAACATGATGTATGACCGCTACCAAAAGCCACTATTCCTGGTGGAAAACGGTTTAGGCGCCCACGATGAAATCAACGCCGACGACGAAATTAATGATGATTACCGCATCAGCTATTTGCGACAGCATATTCAGGCGATGGGTGAAGCGATTGCCGACGGCATTCCATTGATTGGTTATACCACCTGGGGTTGTATCGATTTAGTGGCGGCATCGACCGGAGAGATGAGTAAGCGCTACGGCTTTGTCTATGTCGATCGCGACGACAAAGGCAACGGCAGCCTGCAACGCATTCGCAAAAAATCGTTCTGGTGGTACAAGCAGGTGATCGCCAGCAACGGACGTAATCTGGAATCGATGTAATTACGGGTAAAAACGAGGATTTTGTAGGGTGCGCATGGATGCGCACATGGAGGCCATACATAGCACCCTACAGATCCCGATTATGCCCCTCCAACGACAAAACGCTGTCGCTGCAGGATTTCCGCCTGGCGCGGCGTGGCAATTGGCCAGGCTTGCTGCGGGAACAGATACAGCCGAATACTGAACAGATGAAACAGCGGCGTCAGTACCCGTTCATCGCGCTTCGCTAGCTGCTCCAGCATCAACAGCAGCAAATCCAGTTCATCCTGTAAATCCGCATGCGGCGGCGTTTGTAGCGATTTCAGACGTCGCTTCAGAAACAGCGCCAGCTCATGAAACATCTGTCCGCTATCCAGCTGATAGTGCTGCAGCAGTGCTTTATGCCGTGCGTAATAATCAAAGCTGTTGACGCCCAGCCACACTTCTTTGAGCAACATCCCGGCTGAGCGCATATCCGGATGCGGATCAAGCCGTAAACGCGGCAACACCACGTTAACCTTATCCAGCATCAGGCTAATAAAACGTTGTCGTCCCAACAGTGATGAACCATTACGCTCGGTCTCTTTAATAAAGCGCAGCAGCTCGCGCAGGCCTTGTCGCACCGCACGGCGCGCGGTCCAGGACGGCCGTTTATTGCGCATAATGGCGGTGATGATCACGGCGATCAGCACGCCCGCCATCGTGGCGATGGCATTGTTGATCAGTAAAACCAGATCGGGTTTCAAATGGTGACCCAGCCCAATAAAGCCGGGAATTTGAATCGCTACGCTCAGGCCAATCATATTGGTGGAGGGACGGGCGATCATCAATGCAAGCATCATCAGACCGGGCGCGAGGCAGATCATCAATGCTTCAAACGAGGTGGCCTGTGGCAGCAACAGCGCCACATAAATCACGCTGATAATAATTGCGACGATAACGCCACGTACAAACAGCTTCATCGATGTCAGTGGCGTATCCTGGCTCGCCAGCAGCGAGCAGAGAATCGCCGCCATCACCGGCGCTGATGCGCCATCACGCCAACCCGACGCCATCCACAACAGACAGGATCCAAAGGTGGCGCAAAACGCGGTTAACGCCGAAAGTCTAATCAGCCCTTTGTCGAAAAAGCGGTGGGTGCGTTTGCCGCGCGCCAGCGTAGTGTCGCCAGAAAGATCGCTCACCAATCCCCCGACACTTTGATACGCCCCGGCAATACGCACGAAATCCGCCAGCCGCTCCATCAATCCGGTGAATAACAGCCAATTTTCCGTGGGCAACGCGCCCTGCTGCCATGCGGCGTTGAGTTCAGCCTGGCAGTCGCTCAGCGTCTGCTGGATCGCGCTGGTTTCCCCTACCGCTTCGCCGTCGTTAAGCCAGTGCAGAAACAGTTGGAAAGTGTGCGCGACGTTTTCGGGAAAGGTGATTTGCAGGGTGGATAGGCGCTGCAGGCGCATCTCGATCGCCGTCAGCGTCGGAATTAAATAGGAGAGATGCTGGTATTGCACGCTCACCAAACGAATCAGCCGCCGCGCGGCATCTCCCTCATACACGCAGTGCGTGATCAGCACTTCCACCTGCTGTGGATGAGTCGCCATACGAATCAGGATGTCATCGCGCTCGGGCGAATTATCGCCCGGAATACCGGACAGCAGGTCGCTGCAGAGCTTGCGCGCATTGAGATACCAGTGACTGACGCTCTGCTCCAGCAGGCTGCGCATCGATACCGGGAACAACAGCGCATGCACCAGGCTGCTGCAGACAATGCCGAGCGTGATCTCTTCGATGCGTGATATCACCGTACTGGTGATGGACAGCGGCGTAGCGACTTCCGGGAAACCCATGATCGCCGCGCTGTAACCGGCGAGCATAAACACGTAACTTTTTGGCGTACGGTCATGCAGCGACAAATATAAGCAGACGCTGACCCATAACGAGACGCAGAAACAGAACAGCAACGGATGCTGTACCGTCGGCGGAAAAATAAAGAAGATGAATACGCCGCCCAATAAGGTGCCCAGCAGGCGAAACACCGATTTAGAGATGGTCGAGGCTGAATAGAGCTGAGAAGCCAGCAGCACGGTAGTGACGGCCCAGGCGGGTTTATCCAGATTGAGTTCAAGGGCGAGATAGAGTGCCAGAAAGGCGGCCAGACAGGTTTTTACAGCAAAAAAAACGGCGTTTTTTGAAAACCACTGCATGACACAAAGACCAGGATGTACTGAATGTTGCGTATCCTGCCAGAATGTAAAAAACCCTCACCCCGATAAATACGTCAAATTGTTTCGTAATCGAAAAACATGTTCATCAACCGCATTGTTAGCACGGATGAAACGTAAGCGTGGCTAATGGAGTTAACCTGATGAGTCCCGTATTTCCGGCTAAAATGCCCACTACCCGCCGATTCACCGGTGGGAAACAGGGATCAGTTATCAGGCAAATAAATGTGTACTGGATCACACTTTGCTGCAACCCACCCTGTTGTTCTGGTTATCCATAAAATAATTTCGCGCATAAATCTCCCTGGTAAAAGCGACAGCGCAGCAAGAACGTTCGCCAGTAATGGCAAACGGAAGCATCAGTACATTTTTAAGCGCAGCGATGTTAATATTTACGCGCTTAATCAGGCGCTGATCCTTGCGAAGAACTTTCGGGAACGCAGTATGTTATGTAAACAACTTCATCATCGGCAAGCTGACTTGCTCCTCTCCCTGCTTCACGCCTGCAAGATTTTAATTAATGCCGTTTTCGTGCTGTTGTTTATTTCTCATGCGGCTTTTGCTGAAATAAAAGACGATAAAGCCAACCGTATTGTCAGCGGCATTATTAGCTTTACCCATTGGCCGCAATTAACCCGTGCCCCGCAACTCTGCGTATTCTCTTCGGCCCAGCATCTCTCCTTGCTGCCCAAAGCTGCGCCTGCGGCAACACCCTTCAGCGTGGTCTATTTGACCAATGAAAGCGAACTGGCGTTACAACACTGCGACGCGGTCTATTTCGGCGACCAGTCGCCGCAGCAACAGTTAGAACTGGCGAAACAATTCCAGGGCAAAGCCGTGCTGACGCTCGCGGAGAATAACGCAGACTGTACTGTTGGCGCCGCGTTCTGCCTGATCTTCAATACCGATCACACGCTGTTCTCCGTCAATCTTGATTCGCTTGCTCGCAGCGGCGTCAAGGTGAGTCCGGATGTGCTGTTGCTGTCGCGCAATGGAAGCAAATAAGATGAAATTCGAAAAATTAAGTCATGAAAAATCATCGATCCGCAATACGCTGCGCAAAATTAGCACCATTAACTCTGCGGTTATTTTACTGCTGTGCTGGCTGTTGCTCTCGTCTACTTCCCTACTGTTTATTAAAAGCTACGAGAAAAGAAATCTCGAGTTGATTGCCGCCACGCTCAGCACTACTTTGACTGCCGCCACGGTATTTGAAGACAGCTACGATGCGCATAATAAAATCGCGCGATTGGGCAATGAAGGGATGTTCGACTCGGCGAAACTGGTGACGGACGATAACACCGTGCTGGTCGACTGGCATGATCAACAAGAACAAACCGGCTGGTTCTCGCGTTTATTGCGCGAGTGGATTTATCTCAAGCCGCTCACCGTTAATATCAACCACTCTGAAGCCACCGTCGGCATGCTGACGCTGGAAGGCACCGTGACCGGCGCTGCCGAATTTATTCGCTACTCGCTGATGATTTTGACCAGCGGTATGTTGTGCGTTTTAATTATCTCCTTCCTGCTGAGTGAATTCCTGCATCGCGGCATTCTCGCCACGCTGCGTAACATCACCAGCTCGATTCATTACGTGATTCAATCTGGCGATTTTTCCTTACGTATTCCGGAGAGCCCGACCCGCGAATTCCAGCTATTTTCCGATGACCTCAACTCGCTGCTGAGCGAAATGCAGACGCTGCAGACCTCGCTAATGCGGGATAATCGCTCGCTGGCCGCCAAAGCGCTGGAAGATCCGTTAACCGGTCTGGCGAACCGCACGGCGTTTGTCGCTCAGCTCACCCGATTACTCGATCAACAATTTGCCAAAGAGCGCTTTGCCTTGCTGTTTCTTGATGGCGATCGCTTCAAAAGCATCAACGATAACTGGGGCCACGCCGCTGGCGATGAGGTGCTGAAAGCCATTGGATCACGCCTCTCCTCTTTGGCTTATCAGCAGGATTTGGTCGCCCGCTTAGGTGGAGACGAGTTTGCCATGCTGGTAAGCAGCCGGGCCAGCGAGGCGCACCTGCAACTGCTGATGCAAGAGATTCACGAAAGCATCAAGCATAAGATTGTGATTGCGGAAGGCACGCCGATCACCACGTCGGTGACCATTGGCTACGCCTGGTCGCAGCACGGCGACACGGTCGAGTCGATTCTGGAGCGCGCCGATATGAACATGTACAAAAACAAGGGAATGAGTAAGGTACGGATATGAAGATAAGAATTTTGCTGTTGATGGCGATGTTGGCGCTGGTCGGCTGCCAGTCAAAAGGACGTTTTACTGATGCGCAGATTGCGGCAATGCGTGATGCCGGTTTCAGTGAAAATAACGAGGGCTGGGGATTGGGCTTATCGGACAAAATACTGTTTGGCGTCAACGAATCGGAACTGACGCCCGCCAGTAAAAATACCATTCAGACGATGGCAAATAATCTGGCGGCAACCGGCATTACCCATGTGCGCATTGATGGCCACACGGATAATTACGGTAAAGCGGATTACAACCAACAGCTATCGTTGAAAAGAGCCAACGCCGTGGCGGCACAGTGGGCGCAAGGCGCATCGATTTCGCGTGACACTATCGTTACGCGCGGCTTAGGCATGAGCGCGCCGGTCACCACGAATAATAGTGCGCAAGGCCGCGCCCAAAACCGCCGTGTAGCGATTGTGATTACCGCGCCGTAATCAATTGGCGCTCGAGCGCATAGTGATATAAACGGTCGCGCGCCAAATTCTTCATTTTTACTTCGCACATTATATCGAACGCATTAAACGACAGCGCCCAATCATTTAACGTCTGATTAAAGTAGTAATCAGAGTGGGCGCGAAGTTTCGACTTCGATATGGCTAAATCCTGCTGATCGGGAAAACCGTGATCGGGGATGATGCCTTCCTGAGCAATTGAATAATGCAGCACCGGTCGCACACCGCGCCATGACTCGTTGAGCAGTGCGATGCGTTCATCATCGGCCTGAATATAGTGGTTCTCTTTCACCCAATGATGGTGAATATCCAGCACCACCGGGCAGAGATTGCGCGCCTGTAACACATCATCCAGCGAGCAGGAGATTTCATCATTCTCCACCGTCAGCATATTGCGCGCTTCCGGACTCAGGCGGAGAAACGCCGCGCGAAATCCATCAATGCCCTTTTTACCGTTCATATGGATGTTGATTTTGAAATCCTGGAACTGCCGGCCAAAGCCCATTAACACCGCGCAAGTGGCGTGATACTCCACATCCTCTATTGCCCGATCAACCACGCCCTCATTATCGGACGCTAGCACCGTATATTGGCCGGGATGAAACGAGAGACGGATATGATGACTGCGCGCCAGATCACCGCAGCGGCGCAATAACGGCGTGAGTTCGGCTAACAGTTCGCCATACAGCTGGGTTGCTTCAGGCACGGTATAGAGCGGCAACAGATCGCTGCCAATACGCATCATGCGGAGAGCCTCAGGTTCTTTCGCCAGCTGCTCAAGTGTCAGGTAGAGGTTTTGTAGATTGTTTTGCGCCAGCAGATTCAGCAGCGTAATGCGTGCATCATCATCCAGACTGAGAAAGCGCGTGCGGGTGGTACTTTTAAAGGGATACGGCTGTTTAGCCTGTTGATCCAGATACTTACAAGCAAAGCCTAATTTCATTTTATCCCCCATTTAATCAGCTTGAAAGCTTAGCTGTGATTGGGGAATGTGCCAGGTGCAGGATGCAGCTGCACCTGGCGCAAAGCATAGGTCACCATTTATGGCGACCACCACAGGTTACACGTCCGGGAAGGTCATGCTGCTGCCCGGCGCTTCGCGATGCAGATGGATAAAGTTCAGGTGACGTTCGTACTGATCGAGAATATCGATGATCACCTGCTCTTTGTTGTAATCCATCAAATCATTGCCCTGGCTGCCTTCCAGCAGGAAGGTTTCGAGGCGGTAGTAGGTTGATTTACCGCTGCGAGCGCGGTAGGTAAAGCCCGGGACCGAATACTGCTGAGGCCAGATCTGATAGACGAAGTCCTGCTCTTCACCCAGCAGCACGCGCAGATCAAGGTGGCCCAGCGGCTGCGCTTCATCGGGTTCAACGCGCTCCAGCGAAACACGTCCGCCGCGCAGTTCCAGCTCTTTCGCCACATCCTGCATCGCCGGGAACAGCACCTCTTCCATCATTTTCTGCGTATAGCGCGTACCCGGATAGTTCATCAGGCGCGACAGGCGCTTCTTCCAGCTCAGACGATCGTTACTCGCCGGAATGTAAGGCGCAGTATCGCGGCTGGCGCTGGCGCGACGATGATCTTCAACCTTCAACGATTTATACAAGCCGGCCATCACAAAGAAGATCACGAAGCTGAACGGTAAGCCCATAATCACCGTGGCGTTCTGCAAGGCAGAAATGCCGTTGGTCATCAGCATGCCCATGGTCAGCACACCAATCGCTATCGACCAGAAGATACGCAGCCAGTTTGGCGCATCGCTATTGATGTCTTTCAGCTTCGAAGTGAAGTTACCCAGCACCAGCGAGCCCGAATCCGCCGAGGTCACGTAGAACAACATACCGGTGATGGTGGCAACCGAAGCACTGAGTTTAAACGCCGGATACTGCGCCAGCAGGCTGTAAAAACCACGCTCAGCATGCGCCATCACTTCCTGCGCAAAGCCCGCATCGCCGTGAATAATTTCATACAGCGCCGCGTTACCAAACACCGACAGCCACAGCAGCGTAAAGGTGAACGGAATAATCAGCGTGCCCAATACGAACTCACGAATGGTACGGCCGCGCGAAATACGGGCGAGGAACAGACCGACAAACGGTGACCATGCCACCCACCAGGCCCAGAAGAACAGAGTCCAGCTGTTCATCCACTCTTTCGGTTGATCAAAAGCAAAGGTGTTGAGCGTCATGCCCATAAAGCGATTGACGTAGTCGCCGACGTTCAGCACCAGCGCGTTGAGCAGGAAATCCGTTTTGCCCATAAACAGCACGAACAGGATCAAGCCCAGCGCCAGTGCGACGTTGAGTTCCGACAGAATACGAATGCCTTTATCGACGCCGGAGGTCACTGAAATGGTGGCGATAATCACCGACAGCACAATCAATGCCGCCTGGGCAGTGAATCCTTCGGGGATATCAAACAGCACGTTGAGGCCGTAGTTCAGCTGCACCACACCAATCCCTAGCGTGGTCGCGATACCAAAGATGGTACCGATAACCGCGGCGATATCCACGGTATGGCCAATCGGGCCATTAATGCGTTTGCCGAAAATGGGGTAGAGCGCCGAGCGGATGGTGAGCGGCAGGTTGTAACGATAGCTAAAGTAGCCGAGCGCAATGCCCATCAACGCATACATCGACCAGCCAGTAACGCCATAGTGGAACAGCGTCCACACCATCGCCTGGCGCGCGGCTTCCATGGTCTGCCCGGCCCCTTCCGGCGGCTGCATGTACTGCGTTACCGGTTCGGCAACCGAGAAGAACATCAGGTCAATCCCGATGCCGGCGGCAAACAGCATTGCTGACCAGCTCAGCAGGCTGAATTCAGGTTTGGATTGCTCTGGTCCGAGCTTGATCGCCCCATAGCGTGAGCACGCCATATAGACCACGAACACGATATACACCGTGGCAGCGAGCATGTAGTACCAGCCAAACGTGGAGGTGACCCAATTCACGGTGGTCTGGATCCAGCTGGCAGCTAATTCGCTGTAAAAAATCGTGACAAGTGAAAATGTCAGAATCAGTCCGGCTGAGGTGAAGAACACCACAGGATTGATTCTGTCTTTTTCACTGGCAGGTGGATTAATCATCGATTACCTCTGGTTAATTTCCTGTAATTCATGCCAATAAAGCCCGTTTTAGTCGCCATTGATGGCGATCTTACGCGGGAAAGTGCGGTTTTCGTAGGGTGCGCGTTAGTACACACCTGCTGAGTTCCTTTCAACTCACCGCTCCGTTTTGTAACAAACGAAGCACAGCATCCTAACAAATTTCTTTTTTATATTGAACGTGCAATCAAAAAAAGTTTTAATAGTGTCCTTACATTGCGGTGGAGCTGGAGTTTTATGCCAAAGGTGGGAATGCAGCCGATTCGTCGTCGGCAACTGATTGATGCGACCCTGAGCACCATTAACGAAGTCGGAATCAACGACGCCACCATTGCGCAGATTGCGCGCCGTGCTGGCGTATCGACGGGCATCATCAGCCACTACTTCAAAGACAAGAACGGTCTGCTGGAAGCGACGATGCGCGACGTAACGCGTCAGCTGCGTGATGCGGTCGCAGCAAGGTTGAAGCCGCTGGCCGATGCCAGCACCGAAGCGCGTCTGGTGGCGATTGTGGAAGGCAACTTTGATGATTCGCAGGTGCACAGCGCCGCGATGAAAGCCTGGTTAGATTTTTGGGCCAGCAGCATGCATCAACCACAGCTCGGACGCCTGGAACGCGTCAGCAGTCGTCGACTGTTTTCCACGCTGGCTGCCGAGTTTCGTCGCGCAATTCCCCGTGAGCAGGCGCGTCTGGCGGCACATGGCCTCGCCTCGCTGATTGATGGCCTGTGGCTGCGCGCCGCGTTAAGTGGCAAACCGTTCGATTTAGCCATCGCCAGAAGGCTTACCACCCAATTCATTCGTCAGCAGTTGGCTGACCAGAATCACTGAGGAAGGAGAAATCATGTCCCGATTCACCGAGCAACACCTTTATATCGATGGCGCACGCGTTCCGGCTGCATCTGGCAACACATTCCAGACCATCAACCCGGCAAACGGCGAAGTGCTGGCCGAGGTTCACGAAGCCGAGCGCGCGGATGTTGATCGCGCTGTCGCCGCGGCGAAAAAAGGCCAGAAAATCTGGGCGGCGATGACCGCAATGGAACGTTCACGCATTCTGCGTCGTGCGGTTGATATTCTGCGTGAGCGCAATGATGAACTGGCCGCGTTGGAAACCCTCGACACCGGTAAACCGCTGAGCGAAACCCAATATGTCGATATCGTCACCGGTGCCGATGTGCTGGAGTATTACGCCGGCTTGATTCCTTCGCTGGAAGGCCAGCAAATCCCGCTGCGCGACACCTCTTTCGTCTATACCCGTCGTGAGCCGCTGGGCGTGGTGGCCGGTATCGGCGCGTGGAACTACCCGATTCAGATCGCCTTATGGAAATCGGCACCCGCGCTAGCTGCCGGTAACGCGATGATCTTCAAACCAAGCGAAGTTACGCCGCTGACCGCGCTGAAACTGGCAGAAATCTATACCGAAGCGGGCGTGCCGAACGGCGTGTTTAACGTGGTGAACGGCCGCGGCGCGGTGACCGGCCAGCTGCTGACCGACCATCCGGGCATTGATAAAGTCTCCTTCACCGGTGGCGTGGCCAGCGGTAAGAAAGTGATGGCGAATGCCGCGGGCTCAACGCTGAAAGATGTCACCATGGAACTGGGCGGTAAATCACCGCTGATCATCTTTGATGATGCCGATCTCGACCTCGCCGCAGATATCGCCATGATGGCCAACTTCTACAGCTCCGGCCAGGTTTGCACTAACGGTACCCGCGTCTTCATCCCAGCCAAACTGCAGTCGGCATTTGAAGCAAAAATCGCCGAGCGCGTGGCGCGCATCAAAGCGGGTGACCTGAATCATCCTGACACTAACTTCGGTCCGCTGGTCAGTTTCGCGCATCGCGACAACGTGATGCGCTTTATCGAATCGGGTATCAGCGAAGGTGCGCGTCTGCTGTGCGGCGGTAAACGCCTGAGCGGCGCAGCATTCGACAAGGGTGCGTGGGTGGAACCGACCGTGTTCACCGACTGCCGCGATGAGATGACCATCGTGCGCGAAGAGATCTTCGGGCCGGTGATGTCAATTCTGAGCTACGAAAGCGAAGAAGAGGTGGTTCGCCGCGCGAACGCCACTGAATTCGGCCTGGCTGCCGGTGTCGTGACGCAGGATCTTAACCGCGCGCACCGCGTGATTCACCAGATTGAAGCCGGTATCTGCTGGATCAATACCTGGGGTGAATCGGCCGCTGAGATGCCAGTCGGAGGCTATAAGCACTCTGGCGTTGGCCGCGAAAATGGCCTGATGACGCTGCAAAATTACACCCAGGTGAAATCAGTGCAGCTCGAAATGACCCGTTTTCAATCCGTATTTTAATTTTGGCTTTTTAACCTGAGGAACGACTAATGGAATTTGATTACATCATTATCGGAGCCGGATCCGCAGGGAACGTTTTGGCGACAAGACTGACCGAAGATAGCAGCGTCAATGTGCTGCTTTTAGAAGCGGGCGGCCCAGATTACCGCTTCGATTTCCGCACGCAAATGCCTGCGGCGCTGGCTTTCCCATTACAGGGCAAACGCTATAACTGGGCATACGAAACGGAACCTGAGCCGTATATGAACAACCGCCGCATGGAGTGCGGACGCGGCAAAGGTTTGGGCGGCTCATCGCTTATCAACGGCATGTGCTACATCCGCGGTAACGCGATGGATTTGGATAACTGGGCGAAAGAGCCTGGCCTCGAGAGCTGGAGCTATCTCAACTGCCTGCCCTACTATCGTAAATCTGAAACGCGCGATATCGGTGCCAACGATTATCATGGCGGCGAAGGCCCGGTAAGCATCACCACCTGCAAACCCGGCAACAATCCGCTGTTTGCTGCGATGATTGAAGCGGGCGTGCAGGCCGGTTATCCGCGCACGGACGATCTTAACGGCTATCAACAGGAAGGTTTTGGTCCAATGGACCGCTTTGTGACGCCGAAAGGTCGCCGTTCCAGCACCGCGCGCGGTTACCTCGATACCGCGAAAACGCGTCCGAACCTGAAAATCATCACCCATGCCACCACAGACCGCATTCTGTTTGACGGTAAACGTGCGATTGGCGTGCAGTATCTGCTGGGTTCCAGCAATACCTCACATAAAGTGCAGGCGCGTCGTGAAGTGCTGCTGTGCGCGGGTGCGATTGCATCGCCACAGATTCTGCAGCGTTCCGGTGTCGGTTCGGCTGAGTTAATGAAGCAGTTCGATATCCCGCTGGTACACGATTTGCCGGGCGTGGGCGAAAACTTGCAGGATCACCTCGAAATGTACCTGCAATATGAGTGCAAAGAGCCGGTTTCGCTCTATCCGGCACTCAAATGGTGGAACCAGCCGAAAATCGGTGCCGAGTGGCTGTTTAACGGCACCGGCGTCGGCGCCAGCAACCACTTCGAAGGCGGCGGCTTTATCCGCAGCCGCGAAGAGTTCAGCTGGCCGAATATTCAGTATCACTTCCTGCCAGTCGCGATTAACTACAACGGCTCGAATGCTGTAGAAGCACACGGTTTCCAATGCCACGTTGGCTCAATGCGCTCACCAAGCCGCGGCTATGTGCGCCTGAAATCACGCGACCCACGTCGCGATCCGGCGATTCTGTTCAACTACATGTCGCACGAGCAGGATTGGCATGAGTTCCGCGATGCGATTCGTATCACGCGCCAAATCATTAATCAGCCGGCGCTGGATAAGTATCGTGGCAAAGAGATCAGCCCAGGCCTGGATTGCCAGACCGATGAGCAGCTGGATGAATTTGTGCGCAACCACGGCGAGACCGCTTATCACCCGTGCGGCACCTGTAAAATGGGTACCGATGAAATGGCAGTGGTAGATGGTGAAGGTCGCGTGCACGGACTGGAAGCCCTGCGCGTGGTGGATGCCTCAATTATGCCGTTGATCATCACCGGCAATCTCAACGCAACCACCATTATGATTGGTGAAAAAATCGCGGATAACATTCGTGGTCGCCAACCGCTGCCGCGCAGTGAAGCGGATTACTTTGTCGCCGGCGATAAACCGGTGCGCGCTGAACCGATGCGCGGATAACCACGCCGTTTGCAGGGTAACGTTCTGTTACCCTGCTCTTCTCTTCATACCTACCAAAATCAATCAGTTATTACGCCGTCTGGCTATGCTATGTCTTAGCCGTTACCATGTCTGCAAAAGTAACCTTGCACAGTGATTGACGGAAAGTGATATGACTTCAGTGAATAGCGCTCATCATGATTTAGCCGATACGTTCGCCTCGTTTTCTTTTCATCAGAGCATGCTGCTTAATTTGCTGGCGGTGATGTCTCCCTTATCGAAAACGGCGATCATGGCGGCGTTAAACGCTTTTGACAGCAAACCTTGTCGTATCAACCATCCCGAGTTAGATGCCTTACTGGAGGAGTTTCAACAAGCGGGATGGATTGCCCTGGTGGAACAACGCTGGCAGCTCACTAAAAACTACGAAAATAAGGTTGTTTTGCAGCTGTTACGCCATCCCGAAGTCCTACACGCCGTTCTTGATCATTGCAGTACCTATCGCACCAAAGTCGTCGATATTCATAAGACACTTATGTGGATGTCTGCGCTGGCGGGAATGATGGATCAGCTCACAGAACACACTATCCGTTGGCGCTATTACGGAAATTTCCAACTGGACGATCATCCTGCCATTAAACTGATTGCGGATGAGGCGGGAAGAGAGGCTTTTACCCTGCTGCATCACGATGTGCAAATCCTGCTGCTCTCCACCGCGCTTAGTGATGCCAGCGAGCAATTCAAGGTCAGCCCGCAACTCTGGCAGTTCGCACGTAACTTCGCCGCAGCTTTACCAAACATTCCTGGGATGATGATTGACGCCTTAGCGTTTGAAGCACTGTGGCGCGACGATCGTGACTTCCTGAAAACCGAATTACCTTATGCAGCTCAATGCTGGTTGGCTTTGTATCAGGGAGAACCTCAGTCAGCGATGCAAGCCTGGCAGCTACTGGTAAAACAGCTGCGTAAGCTTACCGGCAAACGCAAACTGCAACTGCCGCCGGAATTGGCGATATTAGCTGCCATCACCCTGTTTTCACGTACTGAACCGCAACAGCCGGCCGAATTACTTGAACTTACAGAACAGAGCAAAAACGACAATATTGCCTGGTGGTTATTTGAAGGATTAATCACTAAGCGATTTGGTATCACGCCTAAACAGCGCAGTTTTGAGTACATCGATAAGCCGCTCATCGGCATAGCCGGCATGTTTCAAGCCCTGATTCTGTACTGGCTTGGCGATATGCAACACCCAGAACAACAGCGTTCGCGCCTGCTGGAATTTGCGAAACAACTGGAAGAACGGGGTTATACGCTTCCCGCATTTGAAATGCGAACCCTTTTACATCATCAGTTCTCTGAACCTGCGCCTGAAAAACCCCGCCAGCGTCAGGCGATTAGCCAGCTTTGGCAGCGTAAAGAGACATGGGAATACGCGCTGGAAGCACTGGCGCAACTTTCGCCAAAGAGTAGCGAAAGCACGTCACGCCTCGCCTGGCTCTTGTCGCATAACGGCTATGGGATTGAGATGATTCCCGTGGAACAGAAACGGAATCAGCAAGGCTGGAGCAAGGGACGCTCCATCGCGCTAAAACGCCTGCGCCACGAATCCGATAAGCTGCCGTGGCTGGTGGCGCAGGATCGCCAGGTCGCCAAACATATCACTTCGCACTACAACTATTACGGTTCGGATAGATATGAAGTTGACGCCAATAAAGCGCTGCCGCTGCTGGCCGGACATCCCGCTGTTTTCTGGCAAGATGCGCCGGATGTCCGCATCGATGTTGAGTCAGGACAAATCCAGCTCTCGATCAGCGAAAAGCACGGCCAACTTTGCCTTAGGCTCAACCCGACTTTCGACAGCCGCGATCAGGTCGTGATCGTTAATGAAACGCCGACCCGATTAGTCGCCTATGTGGTGAACGAAGCACACAAAAAAATTGCCGCGGTACTTGGTGAAGAGCTGCGAATTCCCGCAACCGCACGCGACAAAGTTTTGCGTTCGATTACTGCCGTTGCGCCACTGCTGCCTATTCAGGCCGATCTGCCTGAGTTCACTGCCCACATTCCACACGTCGAGGCAGATGAAAAAATTTATGCGCAGCTGTTGCCGCTGGGCGAAGGTTTACGCTTGCAACTGCTGGTTCGCCCTCTCGTCAACGGCAGCTGGCTGCCGGTAGGTCGTGGCAATGAGATTGTGCATGGTAAGCAAGACAAGCAAGCGGTGCAGACCCGACGCGATTTGAAACGCGAAGAGGCCAGCATGCAGCAAATTTTGCAAGCCTGCCCCCTATTGACGGAAACGGAGCAGGACAATCAGGAATGGCAATTTAACCAGACGCAGGATGCACTGGAAATGCTGAGCCAATTGCGAAGTGTCGATAGCAACTTACTCGAATGCGTCTGGCCCGAAGGTGAGCGGATGCGCTTTACCGGCCGCCGTGATATGCGTGCGTTAACGCTTAACGTGATGCGTCAGGGAGAATGGTTCGCGTTATCCGGTGAGTTGAAGCTGGATGACGATAAAGTGCTAAAACTGCGTGAATTGTTGAAACTGGTTGAGGAGAGCGAGGGACGCTTTATTCGCCTTGGCGATCAAGAGTGGCTGGCACTGGATCATCAGCTGCGCCAACGTTTGCAACAGTTAATGCTGATGGCGGTAAAAGACAATAAGGCGCTGACGGTTACTACATTAACCCTGCCGTTTATCAAAACGCTCGCTGAAGAAGTCGGCGATTTGCGTGGCGATAGCGATTGGCAGCAGCAGTTGCATGAATTAAAGGCCAGAGAGAAACATCTGCCTGGCCTACCGAGCACGCTCAAAGCCGAATTACGCGATTATCAGCTGGAAGGATTCTATTGGCTTTCACGTCTGGCGCATTGGGGTGTGGGCGCCTGCCTGGCGGATGATATGGGACTGGGGAAAACCTTGCAGACGTTAGCGCTGCTGCTGGAACGTGCTCCGCATGGCCCACAACTGGTTATCGCCCCCACATCCGTGACCTACAACTGGCTGAGCGAAAGCGCTAAATTTGCGCCAACGTTGCAGATGCGCGATTTTCGCTATCGCCGCGATATCGCTGATATCGGCGAATTTGATGTCGTGGTTGTCAGTTACGGCATGCTGCTGCAGGAAGCTGAACGCTTTGCCGCTACGCAATGGCACAGCGTGGTATTGGACGAAGCTCAGGCGATCAAAAATGCGCAGACCCAGCGCGCAAAAGCAGTGATGGCATTGAAGGCCGATTTTCGCTTAGCGCTCAGCGGTACGCCGATTGAAAACCATCTTGGTGAGCTGTGGAGTTTGTTCCGTTTCATTAATCCGCGTTTGCTGGGCGATCAAAAATCCTTTAGCCAAAAATTCACAGTGCCGATCGAGCATGGCAGCAAGCTCGCCGCTTCGACGTTGAAGCAACTGATCAAGCCGTTTGTCCTGCGCAGAACCAAAGCTCAGGTGCTTGACGAGCTTCCGCCGCGCACAGATGTTCTTCACCAAATTCCCCTGAGCGAGAGTGAAAAACATTGGTACGAGGCGCTGCGCCAGCAAGCCATCGAGAACCTGCAAGAGAGCAAAGACCTCAGTACCATTCAGGTGCTGGCGGAGATCACGCGCCTGCGCAGATTTTGCTGCAACCCTTCACTGGTTCTGCACGACGTTTCGCTGGAGAGCAGCAAGCTCAAGGCCTGCCTTGAAATCGTCAATGAATTACGCGAAAACCACCACAAAGCTTTGGTGTTTAGTCAGTTTGTTGACCATCTTGCCCTGCTGCGCGCAGCACTCGATGAACAGAATATCGCTTATCAATATCTGGATGGTTCAACGCCTCCGGCTGAGCGGAAAAAGCGTGTAAATGATTTTCAGGCGGGTACGGGCGATCTGTTCCTCATCAGTTTGAAAGCCGGTGGTACCGGACTTAATTTAACCGCGGCAGATTACGTTATTCATCTCGATCCGTGGTGGAATCCTGCGGTAGAAGATCAGGCCAGCGATCGCGCCCATCGTATCGGTCAGGATCGACCTGTGACTGTCTATCGACTGGTAATGGAAGGCACGATTGAAGAACAAATAGTTGGCCTGCATAACCGTAAACGTCAGCTGGCAGCCGACTTACTGGAAGGCAGTGATAGCGTGGGGAAAATGAATACCGAGACATTGTTGTCGTTATTGCGTGGAGATTAATTAAGATGCTCATGGGCATATACCACCTTATATGCCCATTTAATTCTTTATAGAGCGGCCGCAACAGAATCCAACGTCAATTTCGCTGATTGAAAGACCACAGCAATGTCGCTAAAGCCCGGATCAAAAAATCACATTAAGGTATGTTGTAACTATAACCGTTAATTTGCCTCGTCGCATTTGGTAATACAAAGCCGCGTCCACCTGCTGACTTTTCTGCTTCAATGGGCCTCCCATTTCATGAGGACCCAACATGAATCGCCGCCATTTTTTATCCTGCCTTTCGCTTTCGGCGCTGGCCATGCGCAGCGGAATGACGTTTGCTGCTGCCACGCAAGTAACCACTAAAATTTTACCGCTGTGGCCCGATTTACCGCCAGGTGGCGGCGGCCCTTCTGGCAATGTGGTGATCTCAGACAAAGGCGCCCAACGCAATATTGTGCAGCCCACGCTTACGCTATTAACCCCTGCTAAACCCAATGGTCGCGCGGTCTTAGTTGCCGCAGGTGGCGGCTATACGCGTATTGAGATGGGTAAAGAAGCCTGGCCCGCCGCCGCCTGGCTGACGGCACGCGGCTACACCGCCTATGTGCTGAGTTATCGCTTGCCGCATGAAGGCTGGAAAGATGGCGCGATAGTTTCATTGCAGGATGCACAGCGTGCGTTGCGCATGGTGCGGCAGCGTGAAAAGCATGTCAGCGTGCTGGGATTATCGGCTGGGGGACATCTGCTCGGCATGGCCGTAACCCGCGCAGATTTTCGTTCTTATAGGGCAACGGACGCGTTGGATAACCAACCGGCTACAGCCGATCGCGCAGCGCTCATCTATCCGATTATCACGCTGGAGCCGCCCTACACGCATACTTCAACCCACAAGATTCTGGTCGGCAAAAAAGCCTCCACCAGTGAAGATGCACGTTGGTCAGTGCAGGAGTTCGTGAATCCGCAATCACCGCCCTTCTTTCTGGTGCAGGCTGAGGATGACCCGATCTCCGATCCCCACAACACGCTTATCATGGCCGATGCCTGTCAGCAGCAGCATGTACCGGTTGAGATGCATCGCTACAGCAGTGGCGGACATGGCTTTGGTATGGGCAGGCCCGGCACACCCACCGTGGCGTGGCCGGAGCTCTATGAAAAGTGGTTGAGGCGTTAACTTACCTCAGCCGCTTGTTTGCTGGCTAACCCGGCCAGCAAGGTCTGTGAACTGGCAACCGCGCCAAAAATCCCGCCCTGCATATGAATCATGCTGAGTGCCGCTTCGTGATGCTTTAATTCGGTCGCGGCACAGCAATCGGATAACACCAGGCACTCGAAGCCGCGATCGTTGGCTTCGCGCAGCGTGGTATGTACGCACACATCGGTGGTGATACCGCCGATGATCAGATTGCGAATACCGCGACTGTGCAGGATGAGCTCCAGATCGGTGGCGTAAAACGAGCCTTTCCCCGGTTTATCAATGATGATTTCACCCGGCAGCGGCGCCAGTTCCGGAATAATTTCCCAGCCAGGTTCGCCGCGTACCAGAATGCGCCCGCACGGACCCGGCGCCCCAATTTCCGCCTGCATGCGTTTCGAGCGCCAGCGCTTGTTGGCCGGAAGATCGCTGAGATCTGGCCGATGCCCTTCGCGGGTATGAATGATCGGGAATCCTAACTCGCGCATCTTCGCCAGCACCTGCTGTAGCGGCTTGATTGGCGCGCGCGTCAACGCGATGTCATAACCCATGCTGTCGACATAACCGCCCTTGCCGCAGAAGTCGGTTTGCATATCAATAACCACCAGCGCGGTATCCTGCGGGCTGCAACGACCGTCATACGGCCACAAGTAAGGAGTCGAATCAATCGCATAATCAGGCATTTTTTTCCTCCATCACCTTCACTACGCTTTCACGTTTGAATTTCACAATCAGCGTGTAACTGGCCGCGGCAGTGACCAAACCAATCACCGCTTCACCGAACTGCGGGAAGGCAATGTGCGCAATTACCGCACACAAACTCCCTATCGCCCAGCCGGCGAAGGCGCTACCACGCAGACGGCGTGCCTTACGCTGCTCGCTGATTTTGGCCATAAAGATCAAATCGACGATCATCACCGCGCCAAACGGCGGTACCACAATGCCAAGCAAACTTAGCCATTCAAGGAAGTAGGACCATACGCCAGCCAGCGCCAGTGCCCCGCCGATGACGCCAAGAATTACCGTCCACAGACGCATCTTGCTGCTGAACAGATGGCTGAAGCCCACCGCGCCGTTATACAGGCAGTGCGTGCATACCGAACCGAGGTTGATGAATACGAATAGGAAGGCGATGACTGAGAGCAGCATGCCGTGACCCATTAACATCGGCAGGAAGTTGCCACCGTTGCTCGCCGGATCAACTGCCGCGCCGACCGCGACAATCACGACGCCAAAAAGGTAGGAGATGACGTTCGCCATCGGGAAAGCCGAAAACGCCGCGATCACCGCTGATTTACCGTCTTTTGACCAGCGGGTAAAATCAGCAGTCATGGTACCCGAATCAGCGAAACCGGCGACCACCATCGTCACCGCAGTGCCCATGCTCATTACGCCCACCGCGCCGCTGCCCCCTTTAAACTGCGTAATGGTGCTGAAATCATGATGCTGGCCAATCAGCCATAAAGCCACTAAACCCAGCACCACAAACAGCGGCGCGGCGATAAGGCCGAGCACCGACAGCGCGCGCACCCCGAGAAACGTAACCGCGGTATACAGCACCATGGCGAACGCCGTCACCGCCAGCGCATTCCAGCCAAAAGTTTGATTGATCACCGTGCCCGTTAAGCCGGTCTGGAAGGCGTACCAGCCAATCACCACCGTCGACAGGAAGCCAGAGACCAGGATGTAACCTTTAGTGCCGAAGGTGCGCTTCGCCTGTAGCGCGAAGTTCATGCCGGTATTGCCAGCAAACCAGCTCAGCGCGCCGACATAGGCAAACAGCACCAGGTTACCCAGCAGAATCGCTATCAACGCGGGCCAAAAACCGAGATGCCAGGTAATGATGCCGCCGAACAGCGCGTTGGTGAGGATCATGGGAAAACCGAACCACACTGCAGATACCGAGCCGGTGGAGTGGCGATGGCTGAGCGGTACCGGCTCGTGTTCGAACTCCTGCTCCAGAGCAGGTGAATTTTTGTTAGTCATGGGCATCTCCGATTGAAAAAGGATGAAGGTGATTCCAGGGTTGAATGCGCTCGAATGCGGCACTGGCCGCCAGCACCAGGCCATCGTCCAGATGACGACCCACGATTTGCATGCCAATCGGCAGGCCGCTGGCGGTGAAGCCCGCAGGCACGGACGCCGCCGGTTGGCCGGTAAAGTTGAACGGGAAACAGAAGGAGAGCCAGTGATCGCTGCGCACCATGCGGCCATCAATAATTTCCGGCCCCTGCATATTAAGCGGGAACGGCGGTACCGCCAGCGTCGGTGACAGCAGCAGATCGTAGTGCTGCATAAAGCGCCACATCTGATTGCACAGCTTCTTGCGCATGGTATTGGCATCAGTAAAGTTTTCGGCACGCCAGTCGCGTTGCAGCATGGCGCTGAGGTGTGGCGACATGCGCGAGCCAAGTTCAGCGTGCATCTTGCGCATGCCGGTCAAATCGCTTTCAAAAGCCACCAGCGCGGCGAACGTCGCACCTTCATCGGCGGTGCCGGGATCGACTTCATCCAACTCGGCACCCAGCTCCTGCGCAAAGCGTCGCGCCGCCTTGGTGACAACGTCACGCACTTCTGCATCCACGGCGATATAGCCAAAGTCAGCGCTAAAGGCGATACGCAGTCCATTGAGCGGTTTATCCAGCGACGCCAGCCAATCCACATCACTGCAGGGAATTGAGTGGCGATCGCGCATGTCTGGCCCCGCCATCACCGACATCATCAGCGCGCTGTCACGCACGCTGCGCGACATCGGACCGATGTGCTCTAAGGATTCCCAGCTGGATACGCCGGGATAGCGCTCGTCGCGACAGCCCGGCCAGAGCGGCACGCGCCCCATCGATGCTTTCAAGCCAAACACGCCGCAGTGGGCAGCAGGAATACGCACCGAACCGCCGCCATCGCTGCCTAGCGCAATCGGACACAGGCGCGCCGCCAGGGCAGCACCGGAACCGGCGCTGGAACCGCCCGGCGTTTTGCTCAGATCCCACGGGTTGCGCGGTGAAGGGAATAACGGATTGTGTCCCACGCCGCTATAGCCAAACTCCGGCGCGGTGGTTTTGCCCAACAGCACGGCATCGGCAGCTAACAGGCGCTCAACGGTAATGTCATCTTCTTCCGGAACGAACTCGGCATAAGCATGCGATCCGGACGTGGTTTTTACTCCTGCGGTGCAAATCAGATCTTTCACCGCCAGCGGCACCCCCGCCAATGCACCCAGGGTTTCGCCGCGTGCGCGTTTGGCATCAATAGCCGCCGCCTGCTGCAGCGCCAACTCCGGCGTGGCGGTGCAAAAGGCCTGAATCTGCGGCTCGCGCAGTGCCATGCGATCCAACGCGGCCTGCGTCAACTCTTGCGCCGTTACCTCCCCGCTACGGATCAACGCCGCCAGCGTCGTGGCATCTTCATCCAACAGTGCATCAAACATGCGAATACTCCCGATTTAGCAACTAACGGAGATATTGCAGATTACGTGCCAATACTTTCCAAAAAATGACGCGTTTGAGCCAAAGCCAGATGGGATACGCTCTTGGATACAAGATCGAATACTTATGTTTCTTTACAATGCAGGCCGGGATGCGCAAAGCACAACAATGGCGCAACGCTGCGCCATGTTGAGGTGCAGACTTTGCCAAAAATGACCACGCTGAAAATAGTGGCAGCCGGTAGCCTGCGCGCAGTGTGGCCGGATTTAGTGGCAGCGATCAGCTGCCAATTCGCCCTTACCGTGAACACCGAGTTTGGCCCGGCGGGCATGCTGCGCCACGCAAGCGTTACCCTTTGCCGCGTTTTTGACCTCAGAAAAAGCGCAGACGATTTTGCAGCAGCATGGTTTTATGCCCCGCACTTAAACCGCAATGGCGAACAGCACCAGGCATAAAAGCGCCACGTACACCCGGGCATGCCACCCATCGGGAACGGCCGGAATGCATCGGCGAGCAAACATGATGCCGCTAAAACCGGCTATCACCAGCAGCACCAGGATTTTCAGGCTGATAAATCCCAGATAGCCGCTAGCGGCTATCTTTTGCCAACCGCTGATGGCGTAAGTGATAGCACCACAAATGGCCACCGGCAGTGACAGCGGATTAGCCGCGCTGACGCAATCGCGCATTGCGTAGCCGTGGCGGCGCAGTAGCGGTACGGTCATCACGCTGCCGCCAACGCCCAACATCGCGGCGATGATCCCCATCGCCGTGCCGCCAGCACTGGCGGTCAGACGAGAGAGCGATCGCGGCGTGCTACAGCTGAAGAACCCTTTGCGTAGCAGACAATCGGCGATGGTTACCAGCATGTAGATGATAAACAACCTGCGTATCCAGTTATCATCCATTTCGCCAGCCAGCGACGATCCGATCACCGCACCCAGCGCGATGAACCACAGCAGCGGGAGCAAGGTGGCTTTATTCAACTTGCAGCCGCGCCAGTTATGGTAGCTGGCCCAACCGGCGTTGAAGATCATCACTGCGGTCGAGGTGGCCACCGCGATGTGCATCGCGTCTGCCGCCAGCAGCGGTTGTTGCGCCAGCAGCTGGTAGACAAATGGCACAACGACAAAGCCGCCACCAAAACCAAACAGTACCGTGGTAATGCCGGTAGCAAACCCCGCCAGCACAATAATTAATAGCTCATTCATTACCGTTCTCAGCATCAGCAAATAAGTTACGCAGCTTACGCAGCCACCTGCCCGCTTCCCATTTGTGCAGCGCTCAATTAACCTTGCAAACCGGTCAATCTGAGACAGATAGCTAACATGCGGAATGGTCACATAGATGCATTCGATCAACTGGAGCGTGATGTGGTGGCGCTTGGCAATGACTATGCGCAGGGCTTTGTGCTGCCAGAACATCGCCACCGCCGTGCACAATTACTGTATGGCGCAACCGGGCTGATGCACGTTGCCACTCAGGCGGGAGAATGGGTGGTTCCGCCGCAGCATGCAGTGTGGATCCCGCCGAACACCGCGCACAGCGTAAAGTTCGTTGGCGTCTCGACGCGCAGTTTGTACATCGAACCGCAGTGCGCGGCAACGTTACGCGCCAACGATCGCTGCAGCGTGCTTAGCGTTTCACCGCTACTGCGCCAGCTGCTGATTGAAGCCGTTGATTTACCGCCGTTATATGCATCCGATCGCGATCGATCGCTAATAAAATTACTGCTGCTAGAGCTGGCCGCGATGCCGACACGTGAGTTCGATATTCCGCTGCCCCAGCAGCCCGCGCTGCTGGCGCAGTGTCAGGCTTTTCTTCAGGCTCCGAGCATTCATGATGCCGCCGAACGCTGGGCCAGCGCGCTGTTTATGAGTTCCAGCACCTTCCGTCGCCATTTCCTGCAGCAAACCGGCTTGTCTTTCTCCGCCTGGCGGCAGCGCGCCTGCGTTGTGACCGCGTTAGCGATGCTGGTCGCCGGGAAATCGGTGAACGAAGTGGCGCTGTCGCTGGGTTACGATAGCAGTTCGTCATTCTCCACCATGTTCCGCCGGGTTACCGGGCAGGTGCCGTCCTTTTACATTGACAACCGCTGAGTGAAATTTCGCCACTCTCTGGCGATTTCAGGCTGAAAACCCTGAGTTTCGAGCCGGAATAATCATTCTAACCTGTTGTTAGTCATGACTTTGTTCCTTTAAAGTAAGCGTGTCGACGATTTAGGTCTTTAACTGCTGCTGCACCGCAGCTAAAAAGGCGCGCAGCGCAGCGGGTTGCCGTTCACCGCCGACGAAATCAACTCACCCTGCACATCGTAAATCTGCCAGAGGAGAGTCCGCTGGAATTGAGCGCCAAAGTAAACACCGGCGAAATGAAGTGGTAGTGACGGTTCCCGGCACCTGAGCTTGCGCAGCGGAAATACCGGTGCTGCAAGAACAATACAAAGAAGCGTTGATTTGATAGGATTTTGGCCCGAATTGACAAACTAAGGTTACGGGCCATGCCCCCAAAGAGAGCGACACTGATTGGCTTGATGGCCATTTTGCTGTGGAGCGCGATTGTAGGTCTGATAAAGAACGTCAGCGAAGGCTTCGGTCCGGTTGGCGGTGCTGCGCTCATCTACAGTGCCAGCGCATTTCTGCTGCTGTTGTGCGTCGGCTTTCCTAAACTGCGCACTTTTCCGCGCAGCTACCTGATCATCGGCAGCGTGCTGTTTGTCTGTTACGAACTGTGTTTGTCGCTGTCATTGGGCTTTACCCATAGCGGCCGCCAGGCGATTGAAGTTGGCATGGTCAATTATCTGTGGCCGAGTATTACCATCGTGTTGGCGGTGATCGTTAATCGACAAAAAACCAGCCCACTGATTATTCCCGGCATATTACTTGCCGTAGCAGGGATTTGCCGGGTGCTGGGCGGCGATCAGTTTTTTTCATTGAGCGAGATAGCGAACAACGTGCGGGATAATCCGCTGAGTTACGGCCTGGCGTTGAGCGGCGCAATCATCTGGGCGGTGTATTGCGTGGTAACGAAGAAAATTGCCAACGGCAGCAATGGCATAACCCTATTCTTTATTCTCACCGCATTGACGCTATGGGTGAAATTCCTGCTTTCACCACAGCCGCCGTTTATCTTGTCCGCGGAGGTTTGGATCAGTTTAGCGCTGGCTGCTATGGCGATGGGCTTTGGTTACGCCGCGTGGAATGTTGGCATTCTGCATGGCAACGTGACAATTTTAGCCGCGGCGTCTTACTTCATCCCGATAATCTCGTCGCTGCTGGCAGCCTTTATCCTGCGCTCGCATCTGACTCCCTCTTTCTGGCAAGGCACCGCGATGGTCAGCCTTGGATCGCTGATCTGCTGGTGGTCAACGCGTGGCCAGCAAGCATAATGCTTATCCACAGAACAAAATTAACTCATTGATCATTTCCTGCACAACTTGTTTCCCGTTGCTATTATAGCGACGCAACACACAGCAATGCGTTGCTACGAGAATGTTCAGATTGGTAACGTTTACCTGGCCCGCTTTGCGGGCTTTTTTTTGCGCGTTATAAATATTTGGGTTTCTCAGTACGGAATCCCAGACCAATTAAGCGGCCAAACAGATGACGCAAAAACGGAAAGCGCCCGATAATCTGCGGAACTTTACTCGGCGTACTGCGCTTACGTTTGTTGCTGCTCATCTTGATCTGCAGGAATTGCGTGGCAACCGTCGGGAACTGGCGGCGCTGCTGCACTTTTTGCAGATCGCGCAGTGTGACCTTGCCCTGCTGAAGCGGCCTCGTCAGCATGTTCGCAGCGGCGACCGCATCCTGAATCGCCAGATTGACGCCAACGCCACCAATCGGTGACATCGCGTGTGCCGCATCGCCGATGCAAAGCACCCCAGGCTTCATCCAGTGGTCAAGGCGGTCGATACGTATCGACAACAACTTGAGCTTCTCCCACGCATCCACTTCCGCCATGCGTTCTGCGCTAAAGGGTGCAACTTCCGCAATGCTGCTTTTCAACGCAGCCAAGCCCGCCAGCTTAAGCTCATCGAATTGGTTTTTCTGAATGGTGTAACCGCACTGCCAGTAATCACCGCGATCGATGACAATAAAGTTTTGCTTCGGCCCTGTATGGCCCATGCCCAACTGCGGATCGTCCGGCTGTTTCTCCAGCCGAAACCACAGCACATCACGCGGCGATCCAAAGCTTTTACCGGTCAATCCGGCTTTGGTTTTAACCTGAGAATTACGTCCGTCGGCACCAATCACCAACGCGGTGCGGATGATCGTTGTTTCGTTACCCTGTAACGTATTCACGCCGCAGACCACCCCATTTTCATACAGTAAGTCGTCAAATTCGGTGGATTGCAGCAGCGTAAAGCCCGGAAACTGTGCCGCCTTTGCGGCAAGGAAGTTGAGGAAATCCCACTGCGGCATAAAAGCGATAAAGCGGCACTGTACCGGTAAACGTGAAAAATCAGCCATGGTGATCTCCTCACCGGCGACTTCTGCCTGTAGCTTCTCCGCCCGTTGATGCGGCAACGCCAGTAACGCATCCAGCAGGCCGAGCTGTCGCATAATTTCCAGCGTTGAGGGATGAATGGTGTCACCGCGAAAATCGCGCAGAAAATCAGGATGCTTTTCAATGACCACCGCGCGTAGTCCAGCGCGCGCCAGTAGATAGCCCAGCATTAAACCGGCTGGACCGCCGCCGACGATACAACAATCCGCCTGCAACTCCTCTCCCTGTACTGCCTGCATCGTCTACCTCAGTTTAAAAATGATAATGGTTATCATTTATAGCATACGCTGATTTTAATGTGATGAAACAAACGGTGAAGCCTGATGTGCGGGTGGCACGGCAAAATTACGCTGCATACGTCTGATCTCTTCCGCTGGCGGCAAACCAAACAGCCGCTTGAATTCGCGATTAAATTGCGAAGCGCTCTCATAGCCTACGGCGTGGCAGGCCGCAGCGGCTGTCATCTCCTGACGTACCATCAACATTCTCGCCTGATGTAAACGCACCGATTTCACATACTGCATTGGCGGTTGATGGGTGATGTTTCTGAAATGGGTGTGAAAGGTTGGCACGCTCATGCTGGCCACTGCCGCGAGCTGGCCTAGCGTTAATGGCTGAGCATAGTGCGCATGAATATGGCTGAGCGCTCTGCCCACTTTGCCAAACTGCCCTTGTAACGTCAGAGCCGATCGCAGCGCGCTGCCCTGAGGACCGGTTAACACGCGATAATAGAGTTCACGTACCAGCGAGGGACCGAGCATGTGTGCATCTAACGGATGGTTTAACGCGGTGAGAAATCGCAGCACGGTGGCGCGTAACGTCTCATCCATCGGACTCGACATCATGCTCTGCGCCGCTTGCGCCGCGAACGCCACATCCTGCTGTTCAAGCTGTAGCATTAATTCAGTCGCGACGTTGAAGTCCAGATGCATGTAGATCGCCAGCAACGGATGCTCTGCGGATGCGGCGGTTTCCATGGTAAAAGGCACCGGCACGGAAACCGCCAGATAGTGTTGCTCATCATAAAGATAAACCTGATCGCCAAAGAAACCGCGCTTGGTGCCCTGACAGACAATCACGATGCCGGGATCGTATAGCACCGGCGTGCGCGCCAGCGGACGGTCGGAACGCAGCAGGCGCACATCGGGCAATGCGGTGAGGTTGTATCCCTCATGCGGCGCTAACCTTTTGAGCAGATCGACCGTCTGCTGCTGTAAACTCGCCATCAACGTCATAACCGCTCACTCATAAGATTAGGCAACAATTAAAGTAGATAAGGCCTTACCGACCTAACATCCCGAGAATATTATGCATCTTCCACTTATTCGCGGAGTTCGGCAAATGTCTAGATTAAAAACGTTATTGATTACCGGCGTAAGCAGCGGATTTGGCCGCGCGTTGGCCGAGGTCGCACTAAGCCGTGGCTATCAGGTGGTTGGCACGGTGCGAAATGCGGCTGCCAAAGCGGAGTTTACAGCTCTGCATGCGGAAAATGCTTACGCTTATCAATTAGACGTCACCCATTTCGCAGCGATTGCGGATGTGATCAACGATATTGAGGCCAATCTCGGCCCAATTGATGTGCTGGTAAACAATGCCGGTTATGGGCATGAAGGCGTAATGGAAGAGTCCTCACTGGATGAGATGCGTCGCCAGTTTGACGTTAACGTGTTTGGCGCGGTGGCGATGACCAAAGCGGTGTTGCCATTCATGCGCGAGCGACGTCGGGGACATATCATCAACATCACATCGATGGGCGGTTTTATTACCATGCCTGGCATTAGCTACTACTGCGGCAGCAAATTTGCGCTGGAAGGCATCTCGGAAACTCTGAGCAAAGAGCTGGCGCCCTTTAACATCCATGTGACCGCTGTCGCACCCGGATCGTTTCGGACCGACTGGGCCGGGCGTTCGATGGTTCGCAGCGCGCGCAGCATCGCTGACTATGATGCGCTGTTTGATCCTATTCGTCAGGCGCGTGAGGAAAAAAACGGTAAACAACTGGGCGATCCGCTTAAAGCGGCAAATGCCCTGCTGCAACTGATCGAAAGCAATTATCCGCCTGCGCATCTGTTGCTGGGCAGCGATGCATTGGGCTTGGTACGACAGAAACTGCAGGCGTATAGCGAAGAGATTGACCGCTGGGAAGCGCTAACGCGCTCGACCGATGGTCACAACGGCTAATTAAAAAATAAGGCATAGCGTGGATTATCCATACTGGATGATCCTTCGCTATGCCTGACGCTATTTAAGCAAGTTAGACTTTACGGCTTCACTATTAGAAGCGATATTGCAAACCCACCGTCACAGTATAGTTTTTGTTAGAAATACCGGCTGCATCGCCGCCAAATGACGCTGATTGACCGCTGGTGGTATCAATAACCTGAGTGCCGCCTTTGCCTTCTTCATATTTGCTGTAGCTAAATTCGGCAAATACTTTCGCATTCGTGGTCACATAATAACCCGCATCGACCGTGGCACCGTAATAACGCGAATTCGAAGTCTTCTCACGGAAAGTCAAATCACGCATATAGTGTTCGTCATTATCATGCGCACGTACCCAATCACTGAATTTAAACAGCGCATTAAATTCGAAATCATTAATACGGTAGCGACCAACCAGACCAACATAAGGCATGGAGAAGCGCTGGCTATAACCAATACCGCGCGAGCCGTTCGGGAAATTACCCACGAAATTGCCGTTATCGTAATCATAAGAACCGCCATACGCCGTCCAGCTAAAGCGAGTTTCTTGATAACCGGCTACCGCACCAATTTTATAAGCATCATCCTGCAGGAACCAACCCTTAACATTCAGATCATATTCGTTGGCATGGTTCAAATCGGTGTTTGGATGCGAAGAGTGATCGGTCCAGCTAGACTGGTTGCTGTTCTGCCAATCGTAATCATCCATGTGGCCAGAACCTGATGCCAGCGACGTCCAGCCGCGCGCGTTCAGGGTCAGGAAAGAGAACGCATCCCATGAAAAATCGCCTTTAAGAATGGCGACGTTTTTAATTTTCCAGTCAAGCTGGCTAATTTTACGCCCGTTACTGGCGTCATAAACCAGCTCTTTCGATTTGCCACCCAACATCCCGACTGATGTTGCCACACTTACGCTGTCAGAGGAGAAGTTTGGTGCGAAATCTGCAGAAGCGGCAGACGCCGTTCCTGAAAGTGCGGCCATCATCAATACCGCAACAGTACTCTTTTTCATTATTTATCCCGTGCTGAAATTAAATTAATCCCTAAACTGCGGGCACAGACTAAAGCGCAGGAAATTGTCAGGCAAGTGTAAATTTATCGCTAAAATAATAGCGTTAAGAGTTTACTAAAATTAATTAATGAATCTGGCAAGGCGGTCGATAATGGCTGGTTGCGCTTTCAGCCATGGCGTTAAACAGGCTGTCAGGCGATCAAGATTGGCCGATTCCACAAACTTTCGGAGAAAATAAACCCGCACCGCCGTATCAGTAGCAACGCTCATTTATTCTTACAGCGAATTAATTAACTTAACTCAATTTAATCCGGATGCCACATTGACTTATTGCGCGCATAAATTTGAGTTAATTTTAGATTGCATAATTTTCACGCAAAAAAAATAAGTTCAATCCACCATCGTGAAATATTTTCAACCTGATCCTTAAGTGCAATTTTATCTGCTCGATACTCTCATTAAAAGCTGGATTCTTTCACATCGTTGGCAAACCTTCGCGCGTTTGGAGCCAGTAATGGATAAGCTGTTGTTAACAATAAGTTAGCACTTTTGGCCAAATTCACGCCAAAATGATTCTCCATATTCCTGTACAGATTAATTTATTTTGTATAACTTTACTGGGCACAAAGGTCATACGTTAACCTTGAAGGATGGAACCATGCGTCAGGATCGTAACTCTTCTTCGGCATGCGAGGCTATTGCACGCTACTTCAAAGAAGCTTCATTGCCTACTCAACAGGAAACCTTGGGACAGATTGTGGTTGAAATCCTGCGTTCTGGACGGACGCTAAGCCGCAAAACGCTCTGTACTAAACTGCTTTGCCGCATGGAGCAGGCGCGAGGTACGGAAGCAGAAATTCACTATCAGCAATTAATTGGACTGATGTTTTCCGTTGAACGTGAATCGTAAAACAGGCGCTGCCTACCTGAAATTAACCAAGTGGTTTCCGCCTCATTAGACTTGTCGCGTTAGACTGAATCCACTTTGTTATCTGCCAAAGGTCAGCCGCGATAACCAGAGAGTATCTATGTACAGAAGTGATGAAGAACGACTCACCGACATCATCATGGGCGATGCAATTTTACAGCTGCTGAAAAAATCCGGGCCAGTTTCTACCCGCGCCCTGCTTGATAAACTGCGGATTATGGCGTCACTCGAACGTGATCCGCCGCGCCGGGCCGCGCTCAGCCGCGCGATGACGGAAGTGATGCACCATATCGACGTGCCCCAGGCGAGCGGTGTGGCGCTTAAAGATACCGATAACGTCACCCACATTTTCCGCAACCGCGATGGCTCGGGTAACGGCACCAAGCATTAATTTATCGGCGGGATGACGGCCTGCTAACGTCATCCTGTCCTTACAATACGCAGTCAAAATCCGTCTTGTTTTCTCACCTAACTCTGTTAGATTCAGAGTTCGCACTCTCTCTTGTGAGCTTTTATGTCTTATTTCAACGCATTAACCACAACAAGCACCACCACCACCGCTTATGGCGGCGGCGTGCGTGTTTCTGTGGCGAAGACATAAGCTTTCAGATTCCCCAGCCCCGTCACTAGAAGAACGGGGAATAGTCTCCGTTCATAGCATGCAGAAAGGAGACGCATCATGCAGCAACCCGATTCCAAAGCACTGTTGATTATTGATATGCAGCAAGGGTTATTTCATGGCCCGCAAGCGCCGTTTGCTGCAGCATCGGTGTTAGCCAACATCAATCAACTTATCGATCGTGCCGACACCGCCGATGCGCCGATTTTTCTCGCACGTCACACCGGCCCAGAAGGCTCGCCCTTCGCCGCGAGCAGTCCGTTAACCCAGCTGATTCCTGAGTTGCACTACAAGGCGGATCGCCACCGGGTATTTGTGAAAAAATACCCTAACTGTTTTCGTGATACTGAACTGCTGACAGCGATGAAACACGCTGGCGTTGAAGAAGTGGCCATCGTAGGGATGAAGAGTGAATATTGTGTGGATACCACCTGTCGTGCTGCAGCAGATTTAGGGTTTCGCGTAGTGCTGATTGAGGATGGGCATACTTCTGTCGATAGCGGCCTGCTGAGTGCAGAGCAAATTGTTGCGCACCACAATCAAACTCTGGCTGGGCCGTTTGTAAAGCTGGCTAAGAGTGCAGAATATATTTTCTGAGTGCTAACAAAGAGGGCTAACACCCTCTTTTTTTGTTCCATAACTACATGAGCTCAATGCCAAAGCGTTTAAGTAGTGTCGCCCAGAGAATAAATAACAGGATGGTCAGCAGACAACTCGCCACCAGCGTGGGCCAAAATCCCCAGCGCTGATACAGAAATGGGAAGGCGATAAACATCGGCAATGTCGGCACCACATACCAGAAGGTGTACCACGCATGGCTGGCGATTTTGGCCTGACTCTGCCCTTCCAGCTTCATCCATATCAGCACCAGAACCGTGACTAATGGCAGAGCGGCAATCAGTCCGCCGAGCCGATCGCTACGTTTTGCCACTTCAGAAATCAATACCACCATGCCCGCCGTGATGGCGTATTTGGCGAGAAGCCATAACATCCCGTTATCCTTGCTGCATTAATGACGAATCGCGCAGCCGCACTGCGACATTTCGCCCGGCACATGTTTACCATGATGCGAATGACGCACCTGCAATTCACCTTGCTGCCACGCATTGCTGTCATCGCTTCGGTTATCCAGCAGACGATTGAGCGCTTCGGCCACCAGCAGATCACGGCGCTGCGCCCAGCTGGTCAGATGCCAGGTCGAGGCGCGCGCTTCATCGACATCATCAAACCCCACCACCGCGACATGTGCGCCCTGTGCGAAATCGCGCACCGCTTGTAACGCGCCAAACGCCAGCACGTCACTTTCACAGAACAGCGCGTTAATGCGCTCGGCAGCACGCGTTTTTTTCAAATACGCCATCATCGCCTGATAGGCCATTTCGCGATCGTTATTTCCGGCGCTGAGCTGAACCTGCAACGCCTTCTGTTCGGCTTGCAGGCTGGCGGCAAAGCCCAGCATCTGGCGCGCTGGCGTCGCATTCTGCTGGCTATGCATAAAACCAAAGCGTTGATGTCCTTGCGATAACAGCAATAATCCCATCTCTGCGCCCGCACCATAACCATCGGCAATCACCACGTTGGCATCGCGACTGGCGCTGCGGCACAGGTGCACCGTCGCCACCTGCGGCAGAATATCCGCTGCTACGCTGAGTTCATCGGCAAACAGCGACGTCAGAAATACCAACCCGCCAATGTTAAGCGGTGCCAGATTGCGCAAAGTTTGTTGATAGCTTTCGCGTGAAGTTACATTCAGTAGCACAGTGATAAAACCACGCTCATTAAGCTGACGCGTCACCTCATTCAGCAGCTTTACAATATTTGGATTGATGAATTCATCGCTGACAATGCCGACGATATCGGAATTAACGGACATGGACTGACTCTCCTGCAACTTAGCGTGCGGTGATTATTTGTAGGTAGGTAGATAAGCATTCCACGTTACCCGAATAATCTGCTATCGCCAATCACCGCTGCGATGAGCACGCATTGCGCCATCGCCCGTAATCAGCCGCTACAGTAAATAGAGGAACCGCCTGGTTAAATGGAGAGATAAACATGAATGCACCCGTTATGCGCGTTGCCAGACCCGTTACCGAACTGGCGCGAAGCCGGGAAATGTACTGTCGCGGATTAGATTTGACCGAGATAGGATCGTTTGAAGACCACGCCGGGTTTAGCGGCGTAATGCTGGGAAAACCGGGCGTGCCGTGGCATCTGGAATTTACCCTCTGCAGTGCACATCCCGTGGAGCCGCGCCCCTCAGAAGAGGATTTATTGGTGTTTTATCTGCCAGAAGAAAGTGAGTGGCAGCGTATTTGCCAGAGCATGATCGCCGCCGGCTTTATGCGCGTTACATCTTTTAATCCTTATTGGGAACAGCAAGGCCAAACTTTCCAGGATCACGATGGCTATCGCACGGTGATCCAGTGTCAGCAATGGCCGTGATCGGTAACATTCAGGTGCGCAACAATGCGCACCTGATAGCTACTCCTCCAGCAATATCGCAAAGCCGCCATAAATCATGCGTTTGCCATCGAAAGGCATATTTTCACCCAGCGCTTTCATGCGCGGATCGGACATCATTTTGGCGTTGGCGGCGTCGCGCACCTCTTTCGACGCATACTCAATCCAGCTAAACACCACCGTTTCGCCCGCCTCAGCTTTCACCGCACGGTAGAAATCGGTTTGCGTGCCTTCAGGTACATCATCCGCCCAGCACTCGACGATACGCGTGGCGCCGAACTCCTTAAACAGCGGCGCGGCTTTGGCCGCCATGGCGCGATAATCCTCCTTATTCGCTTCCGGCACCGCTACGACAAAACCATCAACGTACGACATAGCTTGTACTCCGTCGTCATTTACGCGGTCAGTAATAACCGCACAGTAATTGTATAAATGATGTGCAACAACAGCCGATGTTGAGATGCAAAATTGCGCACTTACTCGCAGATTCTGCGCGCGCCTGACGAATTACGTTACACTGACGCCTTTGATCGTTACGTCAGCGAGAAATTTATGCGCATTACCCTTGAACCGGCCGATCAGCCGTTTATTCACCGCTTGTTGGGTGAAGAGATTGACAACATTGACACCGCATCACTCCATGCAACGCAGTTACACCAGGCGCTCAACAGTGCACGTCAGCAAAAGAATCATGAAGCCGACCTCGATTGGAAGCGCAACGCGCTGTTTCTGCTGTTGTTCGTTTTTTTGTATGCCGCACTAGGCGCCTCATTAACGCTGGACCTTACCCCGCAGGTTTCCAGCCATAAAAGCCTTGCCTACGCGCTGGAAGCAGTGCCGGTGCTGATCGCGTTCTCCGGCTTGTTTATATCGTTGCTCTATCTATTTCTCACCCGCAGCGGCGCACGTCGGTTGCGTAATTGGGAGCAAGGTATTTTTACGCTGGAGAAATACAGCGGCGTGAATCTCAGCCGGCAGATTAATGAGATGGGTGCGCGTACCACCAACTATTCGCACTCGGCGATTAACGTGGCGCTGGCACTGTTTATTTGCGTGACCTGGGTGGTGATGTACAACTATTTCACCTTTACCACCAGCGGCGTGATTGGCAGCGTGATTTCACTGTTTATCACCACCATGACTTACGTGATTCTGGATATTCAGCTGCTGAAATCGAATTCATCCATCGCGATTGATGAGCCGCTGATTCCGGCAGAAGATGAGAAAGAAAAGCCTTAAATCGTCTGCTTCTAATTGAGGCATAACAGGCCGAAAGCAGACCGGTTAAAAACGTTTATAGCGGCGCTATTTATCGCTTAATAAACAGCGCCGCTACGATGCGTGCATCAAGTCATATCAGTAGTCATACCTTAACTGAGCTCACTGCCATTGCTGGCAATGACCCGACGATACCAGTCAAAGCTTTTCTTTTTCAAACGCGAAAAATCACCGCTGCCATCATCATTTTTATTGACGTAAATGAAGCCATAGCGCTTGCTGTATTGCCCGGTAGTGAAAGAGACACAGTCAATACATCCCCAGGGCGTATATCCCATCACATCAACGCCGTCTTCCGTCACGGCTCGCTTCATCTGCTCGATGTGAGCACGCAAATAGTCAATGCGATAGTCGTCATTGACCTCGCCCTTTTCATTTATCTGATCGACTGCACCAAATCCGTTTTCCACAATAAACAGCGGTTTTTCGTAACGTTCGTAGAGAATATTCAGAACATAACGCAGTCCGACTGGATCGATCTGCCAACCCCAGTCCGAGGCTTTGACATGCGGGTTCGGCACGCTGCCCTCAAATCCAGACAGTGCCGTACCGCTGCCGGCATTTTCTTTGCTGACGGCATTACTCATGTAATAACTCAGCCCGATATAATCGGCACATCCCTCACGCAGGATTTGCGCATCACCGGGCTCCATGACAATGTGGTATCCCTTACGCTGCCACTCGTTAAGAATATAAGCCGGGTAATGACCGCGCATATGAACATCACTGAACAGGAAGCGTTCCCGCATGGCTTCCTGCGCATACATGACGTCATCCGGATGACAGGAAAATGGATACAGCGGCACCATCGCGATCATGCAACCAATTTGCAGTTCAGAATTGATGTCGTGACCCAGCTTCACCACCTGCGCACTGGCGACAAATTGATGGTGCAGAACCTGATACATGCACTCTTCGGGATTTGGCTCCTGGGTAAAAATAACTCCGGAGCAGCAATAGCCGAAAAGCGGGGTTTTCCAGTTGCGCTGATTATTAATTTCGTTGAAGGTCATCCAGTATTTTACTTTGTGCTGGAAGCGCTTAATCACTACCTCACTGAAGTGCACAAAAAAGTCTACTACCTTTCGATTTTTCCAGCCGCCATATTCGGTTACCAGCAAATTGGGCATTTCAAAATGGGACAGCGTAATGACCGGCTCTATCCCATATTTCAATAGTTCATCAAATAATGCGTCGTAAAAACGCAGCCCCTCTTCGTTCGGCTCTGATTCATCGCCGCGGGGGAAAATACGCGACCAGGCAATCGATGTACGAAAGCAGCGGAAGCCCATTTCGGCCAACAACGCGATGTCTTCACGGTAGTGATGGTAAAAGTCTACTGCCTCATGATTCGCATACCGGTAGCCTTCCTGTACACCGTCAGTGATGATGCGCTCAACGCCGTGCGCCCCGCTGGTTAGAACATCGACGATGCTCGGGCCTTTTCCCCCCTGATTCCAGGCGCCCTCAACCTGATGAGCCGCGACCGCACCGCCCCACATGAAATTGTTCGGAAATGGGTTATTCATATTCACTCTCTCAATTAATTCAGATGGTGCCTGGCTGAGGCATGGCGCGAACGTCTGCTTCGCTCTGTTCTTTGAATCCTGCCACCCAGGTAAACAGAATGCCCAGCATGAATGCCACGACTATCGATACCAGGAATCCGAGAAACTGCGTCATATGCCCTTCTTTGAAGAACACCGGTAGAACGGCAATGCCAGGGATACAGTAGCTCCAGGACACCGCGTTGAAGGCTCCGGCAATGACGCCGCCAGCAGCACCGGCCAGGCAGCCACAAATCATCGGCCGCTTAAGGCGCAGTGCAACACCATAGATGGCGGGTTCGGTTATGCCGAACAGCGCGGTCACGCCCGCCGATAACGCCATACGCTTAAGCTCAGCATCCTTCGCCTTCAGGTAGACACCCAGCACCGCGCCCGCCATGCCAAATACCGCGGAAGCTTGCAGTCCAGTAAAGGTGTCGTAGCCCAAGGTTGCGTAGTTCCCGACGGTAACGGGCGTGATCCCCCAGTGCACGCCTAAGGTCACCAAAGGCATCCACAGGGCACCCACAACAAATCCAGCAATAGCGGGGCTCAGGTGATAAAGGGTGTTATAGACCCCGCCGATAGCGCCACCAATCATGTTGCCGATGGGACCAAATGCCAGCAGCGTCAGCGGCACCATGATGGCGATGCAGAACATTGGCGTGAACAGGTTTCTGATCACCAGGGGAAGGACGCGTTCAAAGAAACGCTGAACATAAGACATGCCCCAGACCATCAAAATGATCGGGATAACGGACGAGGTATAACTCAGATACTGTACCGGTAGCCCCATAAAGGTCAGCGGTGCGGCATCAAGCGGAATGCCGGCAATCTCAACCAGCACCCTGGAGATGGCGGGATTTTCCACCGCGCTCTTCATTAACGCCTGCACTGTGGGATCGGCCGAGTTAGCTGTCAGGATTTTGTTGGCCGTCAACATATTCAGGTAATCCGGCGACACCAGCGCACAGGCGGAAATCACTGCCGTGAACGGATTTACATTGAATTTTTTTGCCGCCGTAAAAGCAACCATTACCGGAAGGAAGGTAAAGCCGGTCCAGGAAACATAATTAAGGATGCGATAGGTACCACCCGCTGGATCCATTACGTCGATGGCGGTAAGAAGTGAAATAATGCCCTGCAACACGCCACAGGCGGCCAGCGGATAAAGAAAAGGCGCGAATATGCTGGAGATAATATCCATGATGCGGCTGACAATGCCCACGTTGGGAGGCTCTACCGCAGCATTTTCATCAAGGGTGAGTAAATTCTGAACCTCGCGGTAAGCATCACCGACGTGATTACCGATCACCACCTGCATCTGGCCGCTAGCCTGCATGGCGGTAATCACCCCTTTTACCCGCTTCAGTGATTCGACTTCAACCTGAGAATAATCTTTAAGCACAAATCTCAGACGCGTGGCACAGTGCGTGATACTTATCACATTATTATCGCCACCAATCAGTCTTACGATCTCTTTCGCAGAATCCGCATAATTTATTGCCATGTTATTTTTCCATTGCCAGAGGGAAATTTGCCCATCAGGAGCGAACTAATCCGGCAATGTTAGAAAAACGCTTCGGCAATGTCACCTGGTCACAATATGTTGTTGCGGGTCTTTAATTACAAAAATGTCACACCACGTGACAGCTCACTGACATTATTTACCACTAATTTTCGACCAATGGATTCAAGAATAAAAATAACCGGAACCTGCGTCGTAATATCGTATTCATTGTCAACCAAAATGCGCGACACGTGATAGGGAATAATAAAGTCTGACAGCTTCGCCAGGGTTGAATCAGCCTTACAGGTAATAGCAATAACTTTGCACTTATGAATAACAAACTGTCGGGCAAGCTTCAAAATTTCAGGGGTTTCTCCGGAAACGGAGAGCACGATGGCCACTGAACTCTGTACCATATCGGTACTCACAGGATAATAGGGATCATCAATGTGATTACTGAACTTGCCAATATTTGAGAAAAAACGCGCACCATACCTACCAAGCGTCCCGGAGCTGCCTGCGCCGGCAAAGAACACCCGCTCGGCATCACGAATGTGTCCTGCCGCATGGGTAATCAGCTCTTCAAACTCATCGTTTCTAATGCTTTTAAAGAACGTCATTATTTCTTCAGCACCATGAGGAATAAGTAAGGTGCTGTTTTTGCGCAACTGCAACTTCATACTCGCTTTAAGTTCCGAGTAACCTTTGAAATCCATTTTTTTACAGAATCGCAGAACCGTCGCGGTAGAGACACCAGAATTATCTGCCAACTCCCGTATCGTCATATAAATAACCGCGTTAATGTTCTTGATAATATAGTTGTGCACGCTACTTTCAAGCGCGTTTAGCTGAGAGAGTTTTCTGGCGTCGAACATTTATTTAAATATCCTGATGCGATAATTATGATGCTTATCATGTCACAAAGCGTGACATATCTACCGCCTTTAACGCTGAAAGCGTCATGCTCAACAAAAAGAAATTTCATTAAATGTGATAGTTAGCACATTTTGGCGCAAGGACGGCGCGAGAAGCCTCATGCTTAATGACTCACAAAGAAGTTATGGCACTGGAAAACAGGTTACAGCCCCGTTATCATCGGCCCATCTTTTCACTTACTGATAACTAAGGAGGATTACTATGCTGTCGTGTGAATTGTTTATTTACTCACACTTCTATAGTAATTGGCCGCGCTCAGGCATTGCCGCACTCGTGCTGCGATAATCCGCCCTGAGCGAAGTTTTCTGAATATCTTTACTCTCTGGGTTGTCGTCAGCTTTTCTATGACGTCAGGCTTTTTTGCGCCTGCAACTTATGAGTAAGCACATGAGCACTCTACTTTCCGCCCACGCTGTCGGCTTCGATAACGCCTTCGGTGTCCTGTTTCACGATATCCATTTCAGCCTGAAAAAAGGCGACCGCATCGGTTTGCTGGGTGATAACGGCACCGGCAAAAGCACCTTGCTAAAAATCCTCAGCGGCGAACTGGCAGCCAGCCACGGCAGCATTACCCAGGCTAATCACTGTTTACTGGCGCGTATTGAGCAGCATCTGCCTGCTGAACTGCATACTGCTTCACTGCTCGATGCCGTAATGGCGCGTTTGCCAGAACAGAGCGATGGCTGGCGCGCCGAAGCGCTGCTCGGCAGCCTCGGTTTTAGCGAGCAGCAACAGTTACATACCGTCGCCACGCTGAGCGGCGGCCAGCATATGCGTTTGCTGCTGGCGCGGGCGCTGGTCCTCCAGCCGGATCTGCTGCTACTGGATGAACCCAGCAACCACCTTGACCTGCCAACACTGCTATGGCTGGAAAACTTTCTTACCCGTTGGAGCGGCAGTTTTGTGCTGGTTTCGCATGACAGCACCTTGCTGGATCGCGTTACCAACTGCAGCTGGATTCTGCGTGATAAGGGACTGCAATACTTCCGTCTGCCCTGCACGGCCGCACGTCAGGCGTTACTTGAACAAGATGCAGCCGACGCGCAACGCTTTCAGGCTGAGCAGAAGGAGATCGATCGCGTCGAGAAAAGCGCCAAACGTCTGGCGATTTGGGGACGCACTTACGATAACGAAGGTTTGTCACGCAAAGCTCAGCAAATGGAGAAGCGCGCCAGTTGGTTGAAAGAGGCGCAAACCACGCTGAGTGAAGGATCCTTGTGGCGGCTGCAGCTGCACGGTGAAGCGCTGGAGGCCGATCGCGTGCTGGCGCTGCCTGAGATGACGATTCGGCCTGCCGCAGGTGCGCCTGCGCTGTTTTCGTTGCCGCTGCTGCAGGTGAAAAGTGGCGATCGGGTGGCGATTGTCGGACGCAACGGTTCGGGCAAATCATCGTTGCTGCGGCACTTATGGCGGGAATATCAGCAAACCGACAGCGCGCTGTTTCATCCGCGTGCGCGTCTTGGCTACTACGACCAAAGTCTGCATCAGCTGGGCGATGCGGATACGCTGAGTGACGCGCTGGCTCATTTCGCGCCGCTCAGCGACGAACAGCGCAAAATGGCGCTGATCGCGGCTGGATTCCCCTATCTACGCCATCAACAGCTAATTGGTTCACTGAGCGGCGGGGAGCGCTCCCGCCTGTTATTTATTGGATTAACCCTGGCGCGTTATTCGTTACTGTTGCTGGATGAACCCACCAACCATTTGGATATGGTGGGCAAGGAGGAGCTGGCGGAAGCGCTAACTCAGTTCGACGGCGCAGTTTTGCTGGTATCACACGATCGCCAGTTAATCGCTAACAGCTGTAATCGCTTTTGGTTGATTGAAGATCGGCAACTCAGCGAGTGGCATGATTTTGCTGCGGTCACCGCGCGCCTGCGGGCTGAGCAAGCGGAAATCACCTTTGCGCCTTCTCAGGCTGACTTACGGGAAATATCACAGGCAGCGGATGAGGATGCCCTGCTGCTGGCGCTGCTGGAGGTCGAAAGCAAGCTGGACGAGGATCTGACGCGCAAACCGAAGCATCAAAAGCCAGCGTTACAGGCGCAGTGGCGTGAGGAGATAGCGATGCTTAAAGCCCAGCTAGGCCTGTAAGTTATGTACCGGTAAATCAGGTCGCCATGGATGGCGTAATGATCGTCTGTTTAGCGTCGAGCAACTTCATTATCGCCTTCATCATTTTTCCTCACGGAATGGCCACGGAACGCCGAGTTGTGCTGAGTCAAAAGTGGCTCAGATAAGCTGTAAACAACTCAGCGGTGGTTTCTGTTGGGTAACGACGATCTTTTTTTCTTCACTGCCGTCTGGCGCAGAAAAATAACGGAAAATTTACTCCTGATTATTGTCGTAAGTGATTATGATTCTCACTTCATAAAAGGGACGCTTATGCTGACTATTTCTAAAAAGTGGCTTTTAGCCGCACTCGCTGCTGTCATTCTCCTGCTACTGATCTGGCATTTCTCTGGGTCGCGCAATAAACCGAATACCGTCGTCACCGCCGTGGTGCGCCAGGGCGACATTGAAAACGTCATTGCTGCAACCGGCAAAATGGACGCGGTTGAGCGCGTCAATGTCGGCGCGCAGGTTTCTGGTCAGGTAAAAAAGCTCTATATCAAGACGGGCGATAACGTCACCAAAGGCCAGCTGATCGCTGAGATAGACGATCAGCCACAGCGCAGCGATTTGCGCAATGCGCAGGCAGCACTCAGCGTGGCACAAGCTGATTTAGCGACGCGAGAAGCCACGCTGTTACGGCAAGACGCACAATTCAAACGTCTGCAACAGATGATTAAAACCAATGCGGTATCTCGCCAGGATTTTGATCAAGCGGCGGAAGCCTGGAGCATTGCGCAGGCGGAGCTGACGGCACAGAAAGCGCGCGTGATTCAGGCACAAATTGAGGTTGATAAGAAGCAGCTCGATCTCGGCTATACGCGCATCATGGCGCCGATGGATGGCACCGTGGTCGCTATTGTCACCAAACAAGGTCAGACGGTGAATGCGGTACAAACCGCGCCAACAATCGCCAAACTGGCGCAGCTGGGCACCATGACCATCAAAGTGCAAATCTCCGAGGCGGATATCAATAATGTGCAGCCCGGACAAAAGGCGTGGTTCACCACCTTCTCGAATCCAGACAAACGCTATAACGCCACGCTGCGTAGTCTCGAACTGGCTCCCGAATCGGTGATGAAAGATGATGCGCTGATGGGCAATAGCGAAAGCACGCCGAGCAGCAGCACCAACGCCGCAGTCTATTACAACGCCCTGCTTGATGTGCCCAACCCGGACAATGCGCTGCGCATCTCCATGACCGCGCAGGTCAACCTGCTGCGTGATGCAGCGAAAAACACCTTGCTGGTGCCGGTGCAGGCGACGAAGAGAGATGCCGATGGCAAAACCTACGTCGAAATCCCGGACCAGGATAACAAACCGGTGAAACGCACCATCACCACCGGCATTTCCGACAGCGTGGACATTCAGGTATTGAGCGGCTTAAAAGCCGGGGAAAAAGTGATCCTTGCCACCCAGACCGCGGGCGCTGACAAGGTGCTAATGTGAATATTATCGAACTGAAAAACATCCAGCGCAGCTATGTTAACGGTTCGCAATCCCTGCATGTGCTGAAAGACATCAACCTGAGCATCGCCAGCGGTGAGCTCGTGGCGATCATCGGCCCGTCCGGTTCGGGAAAATCCACGCTGCTGAATATCCTCGGCTGCCTGGATGCGCCGGACAGCGGCGACTATTTGATCGGTGGGCAGAATACCGCCAGCTTGTCGCCGGATGCGCTGGCGAAAGTGCGTCGTGAGCATATTGGCTTTATCTTCCAGCGCTATCACTTGATGCCGGACCTCAGCGCGTTGAGTAACGTTGAAATCCCGGCTATCTACGCCAATCTTCAGGGCAAGGCGCGCCAGCAGCGTGCGGCAGATCTGCTGGCACGTTTAGGCTTACAGGGCCGCGAACACCACAAGCCGGGCGAACTCTCCGGCGGCCAGCAGCAGCGCGTGAGTATTGCGCGTGCGCTGATTAACGGTGCCGAAATTATCCTCGCCGATGAACCCACCGGCGCGCTGGATTCACACTCTGGCGAGGAAGTGCTGCGCATCCTGCACGATCTCAATCGCGAAGGTCATACGGTGATCATCGTGACGCACGACATGAAAGTGGCGCAGCACGCCGATCGTATTATCGAGATTCAGGATGGCGAGATTTTTGCCGATAGCGGCCGCAAACAGGATGCCGCGCGCGCGCGTTACGTCCCTGCTGCCCGCAAAAGTCACAGCAAACTGCGCGGATTGATTGACCGCTTACGCGAATCGTTGCGCATGGCGCTGAATGCCATGAACGCCCATCGGCTGCGTACCGCATTAACCATGACCGGCATTATTTTTGGCATTGCGGCGGTGGTGACGGTGGTGGCGCTCGGCCAGGGCGCGCGGCAAAAAACCCTCGAGAGCATTTCCGGGCTCGGCACCAACGTGGTGTCGGTGTATGCCGGCGGTGATTTCGTTGAGGATGAGGCGCATCCGGTGCTAACGCTGGTGATGGCGGATGCGGAAGTGATCGCGCGTCAGCAGTTTGTCGCCGCGGTTAGCCCGGAGATGATCGCCAGTCAGCCGATTCGCTATCTCTCCAACTCGTCGAAAACCTCGGTGTACGGCGTCGGCAAAGACTACTTCCAGATTCAGGGCATTAAGCTGCTGGAAGGCAGCAACTTCAGCGACGAACGGCATGCGCGCCAGGAGATCATCATTGATACCAACACGCGCAATAAGCTGTTTGGCGAACAGGCTGAAAGTCCGGTTGGCAAGATGATCGTGCTGGGGTCGGTGCCAGTGCGCGTAATTGGCGTGGCGGATAATAATGATGGCATGTCGCCTAATCGCCTTAGCGTATGGTTGCCGTGGAGCACCGTGATGTATCGCATCAGCGGACAAACCGCGCTCACCAGCATCAGCATTAAGTTAAAAGAGGATGTGGTCAGCGGCCCGGCTGTCGAATCGCTGACGCAACTGCTGACGGCACGTCACGGCACCAAAGATTTCCTGATGTTCAACCGCGACAAATATCGCAAAGCCATCGAGGATGCGGCGGCAACGCTCACCTTGTTAATTCTGCTGGTGGCCTCGATTGCGTTGATGATCGGCAGCATTGGCGTAATGAATATTATGCTGGTGTCGGTAACGGAGCGTACCCATGAAATCGGCGTGCGCATGGCGGTGGGCGCGCGACGCGGCGATATCATGCAGCAGTTTATGATTGAAGCGGTGTTGGTGTGTTTAGTCGGCGGATCGCTCGGCGTGGCGCTGGCGTTGGTGATTGGCCCTATCATCAGCTTGCTGGCAGGTGGCATGATCACCGCGATATTTTCGTGGCAATCGGCGGGTGCAGCGTTTGCCTGTTCCACCATCATCGGCATGATTTTTGGCTATCTGCCCGCCCGCAAAGCCGCGCGGATGGATCCGGTCGCGGCGTTAGCGAGCGAGTGATTTGAAACGGTGCGCATAAATGCGCACCCTACAAGTTCGAAGGGTCGCCATTCATAGCGACCGTCAAGCATATAACTCAGATCAGCATCGGCAAAGTTGCGCTGGCCGTTTGCTGGCTGGCCGCCAGGTAACGCGCATCGTGCGTCATTAATTCATTAATCAACACTTCTACCAGCATCATCGCGCCCACTTTGCCGCTCAACGCGCCCGCGTTGAATGGCCCTTCCGGACGCGCCGCCACCAGCAACATATCGGCTAAATTGCCCATCGGACTGCGCAGCGTATTGCTCAGCATCAGCACGCGCGCATGCTGCTTTTTCGCCACTTTCACTACGTGCATCACATCCTTCGTCGAGCCAGATGCCGAGATAGCGATGACTAAATCGCCCTCTTGCAGCGTCGAAGCATTCATCGCCGCGCGGTGCATGTCACCAAATAATTGCGCCGATTTTCCCAGGCGCAAAAGACGATAATGCAGATATTCACCGGTAATCGCGCTGGCCGCCACGCCATAAATCTGGATGGTTTTGGCCTGATGCAGCGCCTCCACCGCGTGCTGCAGCACCTCGCGGTTGATGAATTTTCCGGTATCACGCAGCGCCTGCACCGTCTCCTCAACCAGCATATCGATGCTGTCACCGCTGGCCATCGCTGCTGGCTGATTGTGCTGCACATCCAGCGCCAGCGCCATTTTGAATTCGGTATAGCCTTTGCAGCCCAGATGACGGCACAAACGCGTCACGCTGGCTTCACTGGTTTCCGTTTCGCGCGCCAGCTCGGTAATGGTGAGATACAACACTTTTTGCGCATCGGTGAGAATAAAATCGCCCAACTTTTGCAGCGTTGGGCTATAGCCCGGCAACGCCTGGCGTAGGTGCAGCAAAATGTTTTCATTGTCCGTCATGGCGACCTTCCTTCTACACGTCATTTATGCGGCACAGTGTGCAGCAGATTAGGGCATAAGTGAAAGCTATCACAATAATGATGGAAGTTTTCAACCGATGAATTAGATTGTGGTAATAATTTTTACCACAAACACACTTCAGGGATAAAAATTTATGTCATCACTGTTCAGCGCTACCTCTTCAGGCGGTTGGTTTGAAAAAGCCCAACGCTTTGGCAAGTCGTTTATGTTGCCTATTGCCGTCTTACCCGCCGCCGGTTTGCTGCTGGGCATTGGCGGTGCCCTTTCCAATCCTAATACCATTAAGGCTTACCCTTTTCTTGATGTCGCCTGGTTACAAGGCGTTTTCACCATCATGGCGAGTGCCGGTTCCGTGGTGTTCGCCAACCTGGCGGTGCTGTTTGCGGTGGGTGTCGCAGTTGGGCTGGCGAAAAGTGACAAAGGCACCGCGGGACTTGCCTCTCTGCTGGCCTATCTGGTGATGAATGCCACCATCAATGCGCTGCTGACGCTGACCGGCGTGCTGGCGCAGGGCAATCTCAGCGCGGTGGGACAAGGAATGGCGCTCGGCATTCAGACGCTGGAGACCGGCGTGTTTGGCGGCGTGGTCATCGGGCTGGTGACCGCCATGCTGCATAACCGCTACAACAAGATTGCCCTGCCGCAGTTCCTCGGCTTCTTTGGTGGTTCGCGCTTCGTGCCGATCATCAGCTCGTTCGTCGCTATTCTGGTGGGTGCGGCGATGACCATCGTCTGGCCGCATTTCCAGAAGTTGATTTTTGGCCTTGGCGGCTTAGTTGATGCCACCGGCTATTTTGGCACCTTTATCTACGGCTTCGTACTGCGCATGCTCGGCCCGTTCGGCCTGCATCACATCTTTTATCTGCCGTTCTGGACCACCGCGCTCGGTGGCAGCGAAGTGATCAATGGGCAGTTGGTGGAAGGCACGCAGCGCATCTTCTTTGCCCAGCTGGCCGATCCCGCTACCCAGCAGTTTTACGTTGGCACGTCGCGCTTTATGTCGGGGCGCTTTATCACCATGATGTTTGGCCTGATTGGCGCGTGTCTGGCGATGTATCACACCGCCAAACCGGAAAACCGCCAACGCGTCGCCGGCTTGTTGCTCTCTGCGGCGCTGACCTCCTTCCTCACCGGCATCACTGAACCGATCGAGTTCTCATTCCTGTTTGTCGCGCCGGTGCTGTATGTCATTCACGCGCTGTTCGATGGCCTGGCATTTATGATCGCCCACATCCTGCACATCACCATTGGCCAGACTTTCTCCGGCGGATTGATCGATTTCATCCTGTTCGGCGTGTTGCAGGGCGAAGCCAAAACCCATTGGTGGTACGTCCCGCTGGTCGGCGTGCCGTGGTTCCTGCTCTATTACTTCACCTTCCGCCTGCTGATTACCCGCTTCAATTTCAAAACGCCGGGCCGTGAAGATGCGGTGCTTGAAAGCGCGCCGATGGTGGCCGGCGAGCGTCCGCAACAGGTGATCGCTGCACTGGGTGGCAAAGAGAACATTAGCGAACTGGATTGCTGCGCCACGCGCTTGCGTATCACGCTCATTGATAGCAGCAAACTGGATGAGGTCGGATTGAAAGCCACTGGCGCACGCGCCGTGATCCAACGTGGCAAAGGCGTACAGGTCATTTACGGCCCGCACGTCACCATTATCAAAAATGAAGTAGAGGAGTTACTTGCGCTATGAAAGCACCGATGCTGGCACAGATTAAAGGAAAACTGGTGGTCTCGTGTCAGGCTCTGGAAGATGAGCCGCTACACAGCCCCTTTATTATGTCGCGCATGGCATTAGCCGCGATGGAAGGTGGCGCAGCAGCGATTCGCGCCAACAGCCTGATCGACGTGCAGCAGATTATGCAAACCGTGGATCTGCCGATTATCGCCATCATCAAACGCGATTATCCCGGCAGCGATGTCTACATCACCGCCACCTTACGCGAAGTGGATGAGTTGATGGCGGCCAATCCAGCGATGATGGCGCTGGATGCCACGCTGCATGCACGTCCCGGCGAGTTGCAGCTGCCAGAATTGGTGGCGGCGATTCGTCAGCGCTATCCGCAGTTACTGTTGATGGCCGACATTGCCACCGTGGATGAAGCGCGTCAGGCCTCGCAGTTAGGCTTTGATTGTGTCGGCACTACGCTGCACGGTTACACCAGGGAAACCCAAGGCTGCTATTTGGCGGCCGATGATTGCCGTTTCCTGCGCGAGGTGCTGGCAGCGGTAACCGTGCCGGTGATTGCCGAGGGGAATGTTGAAACGCCAGAGATGGCGGCGCATTGCCTGGCGTTGGGCGCGCACGCGGTGGTGGTGGGCGGCGCGATTACCCGCCCACAGCAGATTACCCGCCGCTTTGTGAATGCCATCAGTGAATAACCATAAGGTGCCCATCACTGGGCACCTTAACGGGTTACTGCGTGGTTTTCTCATTCACCACGGCGGCAACTTCAGACGGTGCCATCTGATGCAGATCTTTATACAGACTTGCCATATACAGCACGATGACAAGTGAGAACGGCAATCCACACAGCACTACCGCGGTTTGCATCGCACTGAAGCTGCCCGCATACAGTAAACCGGCACACACCAACGTGGTGACGCATGCCCAGAAGATACGCAGCCACGCCGGTGCATCGTCGCTTACGCCGCCGCCTTTGCTTGATAGATTGGCAATCATCAGCGTGCCGGAATCCACTGGCGTCAGGAACAGCACAAAGCTGATGAGGATGGTGAATCCGGCGACCAACTGGGTAAACGGCAGATACTCAAACAGTTTGAACACGGCCATCGGCGGATCGCTCAGCGCCACCTGACCAAGAATGGCATGACCGCCCTCCAGCACCAGACTGATCGCGGTATTACCAAACAGCGACAGCCATGCGAGAGTAAAGCCGAGCGGAATCAACAGCACACCGAAGATCAATTCGCGAATCGTACGGCCTTTGGAAATACGCGCGATGAACAGACCAACAAAGGGCGCCCAGGCAACCCACCACGCCCAGTAGAACAGCGTCCAGGCGCCCTGCCACTGGCGAGCTTTACCATACAAGTAGAGATTGAAGCTCTTGCCGACAATCGAAGTCAGATAATCGCCGACGTTTTGCATCATGCCGTTGACCAACGTCATCGTCGGTCCGGCAACGAACACAAACAGCAGCAGCAGGCAAAGAAAACCGACGTTGATGTTGGATAACATCGCAATCCCTTTCTCTACTCCGGTCACTGCCGCCAGCGTCGCCACGACCATCATCAGCACGATTAATATCATCAACACGTTAGTGTTTTGCGGAATGTGGAAGAGATAGTTGAGGCCGGAGTTCACCAGCAGCGCGCCGATGCCGAGGTTGGTCACCATCGAGATCACCGTCACCAGGATGCCAAAGCTATCAACCAAATGCCCAATCCAGCCATGAATCCGCTTACCAAACAGCGGATAGAGCGCGGAACGCAAGGCGAGCGGTAGATCGCGGCGATAGGCAAACCACGCCAGCGCCGTGGCGATTAAGGCATATAGCGCCCAGCCATGCAGGCCCCAATGTAAGAAGGTAATCGCCATCGCCTGACGCGCCGCTTCAACCGTTCCACCCTGACCTTCCGGCGGTTGCAGGAAATGGTCAAGCGGTTCATAAGCACCGTAATAGACTAGCGCGATACCAATGCCCGCCGAGAACAGCATGGCGACCCACGAGGCATAGCCAAACTGCGGTTTTTCATCGTCATGGCCGAGTTTGAGTTGACCAAAGCGGGATAACGCCAGCCAGAAAACAAACACCATACACACCACCATCAGCAGCATGTAATACCAGCCAAACATATCCGCCACCCAGAGTTGGGCGTGGTTTAGCCATTTCTGACTCGCCGAGGGATACAGCACGATCATAAAGGCCAGCACCAGAATCACGCTGGCTGAACTCAGAAACACCGCGAAGTTAACGCGGATCGGTTCTTCTTCTACTTTGATGGGGCTATGACTTTTCACTGTCATGGTTCTCTTCCTGGTACAGGTAAACAGCGGTTCCGGATGGCAACATACAGTTAACATTCGACCACATTTATTTGACATTTATGCAGCATAAAGTACATTGATTGAACGTTCAATCAATCAATAAACATTCCAATAAAAACAAGCGGAGTCTTGACGGTGCGCAAAGAAATTCCCGAAAAACGCAAAGAGCAGCTGATTAACGCCGCATTTGAAACCATCGGCGACATAGGGCTGGCGGGAATCACCCTGTCGCAGGTGGCCAGGGAGGCCGGCATGTCTACCGGTATCGTCAGTCATTACTTCGGTGACAAAGAGGGATTGTTAAACGCCACCATGCGCAAGATCCTGCGCGATCTGCGCGATGGCATTGCGGAATGCCGGGCCAACGCCCCGAGGCAAGATGTTCGCGCGCAGCTTTTTGCCATCATCGATGCCAACTTCCATCCCAGCCAAACCAGCGCCAATTCAATGCGCGCCTGGCTCGACTTTTGGGCCGCGAGTATGCACAACAGCGAACTGCGCCGCCTGCAACGCCTTAACGATCGGCGTCTTTACTCGAATATTTGCTGGCAGTTTCGCCAGGTGATGTCGCCAGAGCTGGCGCGCAAATCGGCACGTGGACTGGCGGCGTTGATTGATGGCCTGTGGCTACGCGGCAGTCTGACCGGAAAGGATTTTGATGTAGAGCAGGCATGTTCGATCGCCCGCGACTATGTCGAGGAAAAACTGGCAATGCTGCCAGTTGCGTAACAAAAGAGCCTAAAGCTAAGGAACAGACAAGAATGGCAAAGTATCCCCTACAACAACTCTACATTGATGGTCAGTTGACCGATGCCAGTGGCAAAGAGACGTTTGAAACCATCAACCCCGCCAACGGCGAGGTGCTGGCACAGGTACAACGTGCCACGCAAGCCGACGTCGAACGAGCGGTAGCCAGTGCTGAGCGCGGCCAGCGTATCTGGGCGGCAATGACCGCTACCGAGCGCTCGCGCATTCTGCTGCGAGCCGTTGCTATCCTGCGTGAACGCAATGACGAACTGGCGGAGCTGGAAACCCTCGATACCGGCAAACCCTACTCTGAAACCTCCGCCGTGGATATCGTCACCGGCGCCGATGTGCTGGAGTATTACGCCGGACTGGCGACCATCATCGAGGGTGAACAGTATCCACTGCGCGACACCAGCTTCTTCTATACACGTCGTGAGCCGCTGGGCGTCACGGCGGGTATCGGCGCGTGGAACTATCCGATTCAGATCGCGCTGTGGAAATCTGCACCGGCGCTGGCTGCCGGCAACGCAATGATCTTCAAGCCAAGCGAAGTCACGCCGCTCAGCGTGTTGAAACTGGCCGAAATTTACACCGAAGCCGGCCTGCCAGACGGCGTATTTAACGTGGTACAGGGCGCCGGACGTGAAGTGGGCCAATGGCTGACCGAACATCCGCGCATTGCGAAAATCTCGTTCACGGGCGGCATCGAAACCGGCAAAAAAGTGATGGCGAGTGCGGCAGGATCAACGCTAAAAGACGTAACCATGGAGCTGGGCGGCAAATCCCCGCTGCTGATTTTACCGGATGCCGATATTGAGCAAGCCGCAGATATCGCCATGATGGCGAACTTCTACAGCTCCGGCCAGGTGTGCACCAACGGTACACGCGTCTTCGTGCATCGTTCGCAAAAAGCGGCGCTGGAACAAGCGTTGCTGGTGCGCGCTCAACGTATCCGTCTCGGTCAGCCAATGGATGCCGACACCAATTTTGGTCCGCTGGTGAGCTTCGCGCATATGGAAAATGTCCTGCGCTACATCGAACTCGGTAAGCAGGAAGGCGCTAACGTCCTGATTGGCGGTGCGCGCGAAACGCAGGGTGCCTACGCGCAAGGCGCATGGGTACAGCCGACCATTTTCACCGATTGCGAAGATCATCACACCATCGTCAAAGAGGAGATCTTTGGCCCGGTGATGAGCATCCTGACCTATGACGATCAAGAGGAAGTGATTCGCCGCGCGAATGATACGCACTTTGGCCTGGCGGCGGGTGTGGTAACCCGAGATCTGGCCACCGCACACCGCGTGATCCACCGCCTTGAAGCGGGCATCTGCTGGATCAATAGCTGGGGCGAATCACCGGCGCAAATGCCGGTTGGCGGTTATAAGCAATCCGGTGTTGGCCGCGAAAACGGTATTTCAACCCTTGCCCATTACACCCGTATCAAATCTATCCAGGTTGAACTGAACCCGTTCAGCTCCGTGTTTTAATCGAAGGAACGCATGATGAGCATCACCAGGGAGTATGACTACATTATTATTGGTGCCGGTTCGGCCGGTAACGTGCTGGCCACGCGCCTGACCGAGGACGCGAACGTCAGCGTGCTGTTATTAGAGGCCGGTGGCCCGGATTACCGTCAGGATTTCCGCACGCAAATGCCTGCGGCCCTCGCCTTCCCTTTGCAGGGACGCCGCTATAACTGGGCGTATCAGACCGATCCTGAACCGCATATGAATAATCGTCGCATGGAGTGCGGACGCGGCAAAGGACTCGGCGGTTCGTCGCTGATCAACGGCATGTGCTACATCCGTGGCAATGCAATGGATTACGATAACTGGGCGAAGCAACCGGGTCTGGAAAACTGGAGCTATCTCGACTGCCTGCCCTACTTCAAAGCCGCAGAGCGCCGCGATATCGGTGGCAATGATTATCATGGCGATTGTGGTCCTGTAAGCGTAACCACCCCTAAATCCGACAATAACGTGCTGTTCCACGCGATGGTGGAAGCCGGCGTGCAGGCGGGCTATCCGCGTACCGATGATCTGAACGGTTATCAGCAGGAAGGGTTTGGTCCAATGGACAGAACGGTGACGCCGAAAGGCCGTCGCGCCAGTACCGCGCGCGGCTATCTCGATCAGGCCCGTTCACGTCCCAACCTGACGATAGAAGTGCACGCGCTGACCGACCGCATTGTGTTTGATAACAAGCGCGCCTGTGGCGTCAAATGGCTGCAAAAAAAGGTGCCGCATGAGGCGCGTGCGCGTCGTGAAGTGCTGCTGTGCGCAGGAGCGATCGCCTCACCTCAGGTGTTGCAGCGTTCGGGCGTAGGTCCAGCGGACTTATTGAAAAGTCTGGATATTCCGTTGGTTCACGACCTGCCGGGCGTAGGCGCTAACCTGCAGGATCACCTGGAAATGTATCTGCAATATGAGTGTAAGCAGCCGGTTTCACTGGCGCCTGCGCTTAAACTGCACAATCAACCTGCAATTGGTGCCGAATGGCTATTTAATGGCAGCGGTATCGGTGCCAGCAATCAGTTTGAAGCGGGTGGATTTATTCGTTCTGACGAAGAGTTCGAGTGGCCGAATATTCAATATCACTTCCTACCGGTAGCGATTAATTACAACGGCTCGAACCCGATTAAAACGCACAGCTTCCAGGCGCACGTCGGTTCAATGCGATCGCCCAGCCGTGGACGCGTTCACGTCACGTCGAAAGATCCTAACGCGCATCCGAGCATCTTGTTCAACTACATGTCGGACGATCAGGATTGGCGTGAATTCCGCGCAGCGATTCGTCTTACCCGTGAAATTATCGCTCAGCGTGCCCTGGATCCGTTCCGTGGCCGCGAGATATCGCCGGGTTTGGCGGTACAAAGTGACGAAGATCTGGATAAATTCGTGCGCGAACACGCAGAAACCGCTTATCACCCGTCGTGCTCGAATGCCATGGGCTATCACGACATGGCCGTGGTGGGTAATGACGGTAAAGTGCATGGCGTTGAAGCTCTGCGCGTGGTGGATGCCTCGATCATGCCGCAAATCACCACCGGTAACTTAAACGCGCCGACCATAATGATCGCCGAGAAAATTGCCGATATGATTCGTGGTCGTCCTGCTTTACCGCGCGTAACAGTGCCTTACTACGTTGCCAATGGCGCGCCGGTGCGCCGCCAGCCGCAGTAATCAAATCAAGCTGAAAGGGTTCATTGAATATGAACCCTTTTTTCTGCGGATTGGTCCGCCTTCCACGTAAAAATCCAACCGCTCAAGGTTATCCACAATCCCCGTGCGTAGAGTCGACGTTATCCTGTGGATAAAACTCGCATCACTGCATACAGCGCTCGATGCACGCATGCGGTCATTTTTCGCACGATTCATTAATCAGAGGGAGGATGTCCGACCAACTTTGCCCATGGCAAAAACGTTGATCGCCGCGAGCACCGCCGCCGCCACAAAGGCGCTGGCGAAGCCACCGGGCAGCCAGGCCATGAATGCCGCGAGAAACTGACCAGAGAAGATTGCCATCGATAAACGTGCCAGCTGGCGCCCCCTTGCGTGTGGCTGGCTGATGTTCACCGTCATATGATTAACCAGCGGAATCGACAAGCCGAACCCCATCCCCAGCAATATACCGCCCGGAATAAACAGCACCATGTTAGGGGCCGCGGCAAACTCCAGATGCGCCAACAGATAACAGACAAATGCCATCACTAACGTCGTATAACTGCCGAATCGCTGCGCGACATCCGGCATGATCGCCGCCGCCAGCACCGCCACCAACGAAACAAACGAGAGAAAATAACCAATGTGCGCGGCATCAATCCCCATCATGGCAAAGCGCTGCGGCAGCATAATGACGGCGGTAAAAAAGCACATCATCGAACAGAGCGCGGCCAGCAACACCGGGCGCAGTTGGCGATCGCTGTTCTGCGCTGAATAATTAATCTCCAGAGAAGCTGGCGGCTGCGGCGGACGCGGCACGGTGATCACCACCATTAGCAACATCAGCCAGGCAAAAAGATAGAGAAAATAGGGCCAGCGCCAGCTAATGGAAGCCAGAATGCCGCCCAGAAAAAGAAACAGTACGCCGCCCAACTCTATGGCCATGCCCTGCCGCGCCATCATCGCTAAGCGAGTCTCTCCCGCGTAGAAACTGGCAATCAGGCTGGTGCCCGCCGCCATCACAACCGCCGTGGCGCCTCCCAGCAGTAAACGGTCAATAATTTGCAGCTCTGCGCCTGGTAACCACGCGCCGGCGACACCGAGCAAGCCATAACAGAGCAATCCGATCAGCAAAAGCGTATAAGCGCCCCAGCGATCGATGGCGCGGCCCGCGAGCGGACCCGCCAGCACCACGCCGAGTGAAGGGAGTGTGACCAGCCAGTTGGCCATATTACTGACGCCAAGCTGTGCGGCGATTTCGCTAAGGCCGGGCACGATGACACATCCCACCATAATCGTCAGGCAGCTGACCGCCAGCAGCGAAAAGGCGCCGGTTCGTTTAATGGATGACACATACTCTCCTGATGTCCGAATAATGGACATAAAACCAAATAATGGACACCAGTGTTGGAGGAATTGCTAGCGCTGTCAATCACCGCACCGCAACATGCTATAGTGATGCCAGCTAAAATCGCGCGGAATGATAAAAAATGAGTGTGGAAACAGAGAGTAATGGATCACAAGTTATTGCGCGCGCTGCAACCATTCTGCGGGCGCTGGAAGATCGTCCGGCGGGGTTATCTATCGCCGCGTTAGCGAAGATCACCGATCTGCCGCGCACTACTGTGCATCGGCTAGTGTCTTCATTGATCGCGCAGCAGCTGTTATTGCAGGATAGCGACGGCATTAAACTCGGCCCGGCACTGGCGCGTCTTGCCGCCTCAGCACATACCGATATTATTACGCTGTCGCAGCCTGCGATGGCGACGCTGGGACGCCGCACGCGCGAAACGGTTGACCTCTGCGTCTGGCGCGGCACGCATACCGTGCTGGTGAGTCAGGTGGTTTCGGATCAGGAGCTGCGCGTGGCGTCGCCGGTCAGCACCGCATTTCCTTCGCACTGCGCGGCGCATGGCAAAGCATTACTGGCGGAGCAAGCAGAAGATACGCTGCAGGCGCTGCTGCCACAGTTGCAGGAGGTTCGAACCGGGAAGACGATGCAGGATCGTAAGCTGCTGCTTAAAGAGATAGCGATTATCCGCCAGCAGGGTTATGCGGTTGATCGCGAAGAACATGCACGCGGAGTGTGCGGCATCAGCGTGGCGCTGCAAACCGGCGTCGGCGAGCGCTATGCCTTAGCCATTGCCGCACCGGCATTACGTTTTGATGAGCAGTTTGCGCATTTACTGGCTGCACTGCTACAAGCAAAAGCGGAAATTGAGGCGCTGCTGGCGCGTTAGATCGAATCTTCTTTTTCAATCACCAGAACGCGTGCTTCTCCCTGCGGATGTGCCACATGCTCAGTACCGATGCTGGCGTAAAAGATGTCGCCCGTATTGAGCAGCACTTTCTTCACGTCACCGCTTTCGCGGTAATGCATTTCCACCGCGCCATCCAGCACCGCGAAGACCTCTTCGCCATCATTGATGTGCCATTTGTAAGGTTGATTCGTCCAGTGCAGGCGCACGCTGGTGCCGGCGAAGTTAGCGATGTCTAAGGCTTGCCAGGCTTTGGGCGGGGTGAAGTTTTTAGTGATGATGGTTTTCATGCGATGTCCGATTAAGTAAGTGCTGCGTTGATGATACACACAGTATTGAGCTGTCGCGGGACACACGCAGACCATTTACGGACATTCAGAAACAGCAAAGCCGCCCGTAGGCGGCCTTAACACAACTGCTTGTGTAGCTAACTTATTTGTACAGCTCTGCAGTCATGTGAACGCGGTTGTTGGTGTTCGCTTCAGTAATTTTGTACTGAGCGCCCTGCTCTTGTGCCTGAGCAGCAATTTTGGCTTCTGCACCGTCAAGGGTAGAAGACTCAACGGATACGCTCTGTGCAAAGCTTGCAGCAGACATCATTGAAAGAGCAGCAACAGCGGCGATAGACAGTGTTTTGATGGTTTTCATGGTCATAATCCTTAGTGGTTTAAATAAGAAGGCTGTGTGCCTTCGATGGAACAATAATAACTCTAGTTATCGTTTCAATATTAACCATTAGTGCGATCACGATAACTTACGTAACTATACGCTTGGATGGGTTTCATATACAAAAAAGGCCGCCCGTAGGCGACCTGTTCTGGCATATCCGTATGCAACCATCCGTTATTTGTAAAGTTCAGCAGTCATATGCACAACATTACCGTTGCTGGCTTCCAAAATTTTGTACTGCTCGCCATTCTGTTTAGCCTGCGCAGCAATTTTAGCTTCAGCACCATCAAGAGTAAGTGAAGTGGCTGAAACAGTTTGTGCGAAGCTAGCAGCAGACATCAGTGAAAGAGCAGCGGCAGCGGCGATAGTCAGTGTTTTAATCGTTTTCATGGTCATATTCCTTTGGTTGTTTGATGTGAAGGCTGTGCGCCTTCGATGGAAACAATAATAACCAATGAAACTATTATCAGATTAACTATTAGTGCGATCACAGTTAATCAGCTAACTATAACTATGCCAAATCCAGCTTCGCGATCACTTTTTGTATCTCTGCCACATCCGCCGCCGCCAGCGAGCGCAACGGTCGCGGTAAACAATTCATCTCAGTTAATCCCAGGATGCCCGCTGCCGCGGCGATGACGCGCAAACTGCCGCCGTGTCGAGTAAATAGCGCCCAAAGCGGATCCAGACGCTGCGCCTGGGCAGCAACGGCCGCGAAATCTCCAGTCATCGCAGCATCAGCCAATGCTTTGGCGGTACGCGGGAACAGTCCACCACATACCGAATACCACAGGTCACAACCGGCGATCAGGCCGGGCCCCGCAAACGCATCGCCGCTGACGCCAATCGTGACGCTGGCGGGTAATTGAGCGCGCAGTGACTTTACACGTTGCATGGCGGCGGCAATATCTGCCGGTACGCCTGGAATTTTGATTGAGGCGATATTGGGCAGCGTAGCGATTCGCGCATGCAGCGCATCGGAAAACACAACGTGGGTGGTACCAGGATTGTCGTAAATGCAGATCGGCAGCGAAACCTGTCGCGTGACGTCCTGATAAAGCCCAAACACCTCTTCATCACTGAGTTTCTGGTAAGAAAGCGCCGGTAATAATAACGCGCTGGCACCGGCCTGCTGCGCATCATCGGCCAGTCGCAACACCTCATCTGTGCTCATCGCGCCAATGCTTACCATCACCGGAATATTATCCGCATGCTGCACCGCCAGCGTCGCAATACGCTTGCGCTGTTCACGCGTGAAATAGGCATAACTGCCGGTTGAACCCAGCACGCCGAGCGAATCCACTTTCGCATCGGTTAAGCGTTTGAGGATGTTGAGAAACGCTTTTTCGTCAATACCTGAAGCATTCAGCGGAGTTAGTGGAAACGCACTCAGTCCTGTAAACATAGCCAGCGCCTTATAGAGATAAAAATGAGAGGAATCATATCCAGCAAGGTTATAAGCCAGCAGAAACAAAAATGCCCTCTTCCGAGGGCATGATTTTACGCTGAAACTAAAATCTTATTTCAGGGCGATACGTGCAATCTGATCCTGACCTTTGGTTGAGGAGTCTTTGTTGAACTCCGCTTTCAACGTGACATACAACGTATTGTTATCTGGGCCAATCAGCAGGCTGTTTGGATTATTATCAAACGACCAGCTGTTTTTCACTGCGTAAGTTGTCGCATCCAGCTGCAACACTTTTTTCGATTCGCGCTGGCTGATGTAGATCTCATTACGCTTGGCGTTGAACTTGATACCCAGCGCATCACCTTCAATACGTTTAATCACTTTGCCGGTGCGCTCATCAAACACCAGCGTAGCTTTGCCTTTGGAATCGTCGGTGACAAACAGACGACCGGTTGCAGGATCTTCCGCCATATTCAGGAACAGGTACTCTTTGCCGTCGCCTGCAGTCCAGCGCTTCTCAATCTTGTGGCTACGTGGATTGATCACCAGAATCTCGCCTGCGCCGTTGGTGGCGTAAATGCGTTCAGTCAGCGGTGAATAGATGATGCCGGTTACCCATTTGCCCGCATTCTGGATGGTGGCCTTCAGCTTGAAGGTTTTCACGTCAACCACCGAGATATAACCCGGATCGGCCACGCGACCCACGTACAGCTCATTGCCATGCCACAGCACTTCACGTGCGCCTGCTGGATATCCTTCTTTATCTTTCTTGCCCGGGAAGACTAAACGTTCGAGCACTTTGCCGCTGTTCGCATCCACTTTTGAGATCGCGCCGTCCAGTGAGTTGGTGGTGTAGAACACGCTACCTTGCTCATCAATCGCGGTGCCGAAGTTTTTCAGATCGGTATGCGTTACGCCCTTCGTCTCTAATGAAGTGGGGTCGAGACGATAAATCACGCCACCGTTGACGTCTTTAAAGCTCTGCGCGCTGGCAACGTATAACGCTTTCGCAGCAGGCGAGTACGCCATTTCATACAGGCCATCGCCTAAAGTGCGTTGGGTCAGCGCAGTATCAACCGGCTTAGCGGTGGCGGCTGGCGCTTCAGCTTTTTTAGCAGGGGCCTGGCATGCGGTCAGGCTGCATGCGGCGACGATTGCAGCGGCAACGGCGGCTTTGCGCGGGCTAAATAACGATTTCATGCTCAACTCCATCAATGGATGAACGGCTCCGTTACGCGTCTACGCGCACGGAAGAATACAAGAAGAATGAGAATCATACGCATTAGCATGAACTTAGCAACTTTCTCGACGCTTTAAGCTGTCCTGCGTTATTTCATGCGCAGGCTAACGCCCTTTCTCAACCAATTTTTGCGCTAAAACTTCCTGTATTTACCAGCAATATAATGAAAACGTGAGTTATTAACGGGTTATATCTACGCATATCTTATTGATATAATTCGTGTTTACATATTATTACAATTACAAATGAAACCTTCCGAGATTCTTTAAAGCAAATGATTATCATTGGCCTTCTCATTAAATGCGTAGTGGCATCTTACGCGACCTTCCTTCTGCCTTCTTAGGCTGATGCGTAAGGACGCACACCATAAAAAACTGAAGCGAATCAGCTTCATATAACTTGCGTTATCTACAGGAATTTTTATGTCAGGCATCAGGAAAACCTTCACCATCTCCATGCTGGCTATGGCGATTCATGCCCTGCTTAATCCAGCATTGGCGCAGGCCGCAGCCAGCAACAGCGAGAATCAGCAAGATTTAGTGGTCGATGCCTCCGCCGCTGGCGAGGGTGATAACAATGAAAAACAGGATTACGCAGTGAAAACCACGCGAGCCGGCACCAAAATGCTGCTGACTCCGCGTGATGTTCCGCAATCGTTGAGCGTGGTAACGCAGCAGCGTATGCAGGATCAGAATCTGCAATCGGTAAACGATGTGCTGACCAATGCCACCGGCATCTCCACCAATCTGATCGACAGCGAACGTTCGGAATACTATTCACGCGGCTTTAGAGTCAGCAACTTCTCTTTCGACGGCATCCCAACCTCGGTCAATGACACCTGGAATTACGGTGATGCCGCGTCTGATACCGCGATTTACGATCGGATTGAGATCGTGCGCGGCGCCACCGGTTTGATGAGCGGCGCGGGAAGCCCGTCAGCCTCGATCAACATGGTACGCAAACACGCCGACAGCAAAACCTTTACCGGCAGCGTAAGCGCCAGCTATGGCAGTTGGAATAAACAGCGTTACGTTGCCGATCTCTCGGCACCGCTGAATCAGGATGGTAGCTTACGCGGGCGCGTTGTAACCGGTTATAGCGATGAAGACAGCTGGCTTGACCGCTACCATAAAACCAAAAAATTCCTTTACGGCGTGATAGATGCCGACATCACTGAGCACACCACGCTGTCGCTGGGCTATGACTACGAAGATGCCAACACCGGCAATCCTACGTGGGGCGGCTTGCCGATGTTCTATAGCAACAACGCCACCACGCATTACGATCGCAGCCTCAACTCCGCGGCAAACTGGGCGCGCTACAACACCAATTCACGCAAAGTGTTCGCCGACATCGACCATAACTTTGATAACGGTTGGAACATTCACGTCAATGGCACGCACGCGGAAAACACCTTCAACGATAAGTTGCTGTATGTGACGGGCAGTGCCGATCAGGATAGCGGTGCAGGCACCACCGGTTACGGCAGCATGGATCGCGGCAAACGTCAGATGGACTCCTTCGACGGTTACGCCAGCGGCCCGTTTGAACTGCTTGGTCGTCAGCATCAGTTGATGGCGGGCGTCAGCTACAGTCGCCAGCATAACGCGACCTACAGCCAGGATGGCGTTACCGATCTGGAAAACTACGACATCGCCACAGGCGATATGGGCATTTTCAATAACAGCTGGAACGGCAATATCGCCGAGCCACAGTGGCAAGGTTGGTACCAGAATGCGGACGATACTATCCGCCAGAAATCGGCCTACACCGCCGCGCGTTTCTCGCTGGCCGATCCGCTGTCGCTGATTATTGGCGCGCGCTATACGCAGTGGAGCACCAACGGCAGCAGCGGCAACATGACCAAAAACAACACCACGCCATACGCCGGGTTAGTGTATGACATCAACGACACCTGGTCAGCGTACGGCAGCTATACCTCGGTCTTCCTGCCACAAACTTATCGCGATACCAGCGGCAAATATCTGTCGCCGGTCACCGGTAAAAGCTATGAAACCGGCCTGAAATCCGCCTGGTATGATGGTCGTTTAACGGCAACGATGGCGATATTCCGTATCGAACAGGATAACGTCGGTGAGGCGATTAATGGCGTCTACCTGAGCGGCAACGAACAGGCTTATGCGCCGGCGAAAGGTGCGGTGAGTAAAGGTGCGGAGTTTGAGCTAAACGGTGCGCTAACGGATAATCTGCAGCTCACTTTTGGTGCGACTCGCTACGTGGCGCGTGATAAAGATGGCCGTTTCAACAGTTATCAGCCGCAAACTTCCTTCAAACTGTTTACGCGTTATCAACTGCCTATGTTGCCGGATCTCACAGTCGGCGGCGGCCTGAACTGGCAGAATCGCGTGTTTGAAGATACCACCAATGCCAGCGGCGATACCGTACGCGTTTATCAAGGCAGTATTCCACTGGCATCACTGTTTGCGCGTTATCAGGTCACTAAACAGGTGGCGGTACAAGCAAACGTGGATAACCTGTTTGACCGCGAATATTACAGCTACATGAACAGCTACGTTTATGGCGCGCCGCGCAGCTACTCATTCAGCGTTTCGTATCAGTTCTGATCATCCAGGTCGCCATAAATGGCGACCCTACAGGCGTTACAGCGATGATAATTCAGGAATAGGCATTGCTGCTGCAGCGCGGGTGTTGAGGCGACATCCCAGCCCGCTGAGCGAGT
>NZ_AKIU01000045.1:0-126096 GCF_000282675.1 Pantoea sp. GM01
ACACATACTGAAACTGCCATAGGCTTAGCGGGCGGAACCCCCGCGGAGCCAGTGCGCTGCTTAACTGACGAGCATTACGCCATTGATGGCGACCCATCACACACTATTCCGATTCTGAAACCGTACGACGCGGCGCGCGCTCGGCTTCGGCCTGGCAAACCGCCGCGGTAAACAGAATATCCGTCGAGGAGTTGAGTGCGGTCTCGGCTGAATCCTGCAGTACGCCAATAATGAAGCCCACTGCCACCACCTGCATCGCCAAATCGTTCGGAATGCCAAACATATTGCAGGCCACCGGAATCAGCAGCAGTGAGCCGCCGGCCACACCGGATGCGCCACAGGCACACAGCGACGCCACCAGACTCAACAGAATCGCGGTTGGTACATCCACCGAGATGCCCAGCGTGTGTACCGCGGCCAGCGTCAACACGGTTATGGTGATCGATGCGCCCGCCATGCTGATGGTGGCACCGAGCGGAATCGACACGGAATAGGTGTCTTCATCCAGATTAAGACGCTTAGCCAGCGCCATATTCACCGGAATATTGGCCGCCGAGCTGCGAGTGAAGAAGGCGGTCACGCCGCTTTCACGCAGGCAGGTAAACACCAGCGGATAGGGATTACGACGAATCTTCTGGAACACCAGCATCGGGTTGATCACCAGCGCCATAATCAGCATGCAGCCGAGCAGCAGCGCCAGCAGATTGGCGTATTCCCAGATGGCGTCAAAACCGGTCGAGGCGAGGATGGAGGCTACCAGGCCAAAAATCCCCAGCGGCGCACAGCGAATCACACAGCGCACCACCCAGGTGGCGGCATTGGACGCATCGTTGAGGAACGCTTTGCTGCTTGGGCTGGCATGACGAAACGCCAGACCTAAGCCCAGCGCCCAGACCAGAATGCCGATGTAGTTGGCGTTCATCAGTGCGTCAATCGGATTGGAAACCATGCTGATCAGCAGGCCGTGCAGCACTTCGCTAATGCCCGACGGTGGGGTGATTTGCGTGGCACCGACGTTCATCGACAGCGTCTGCGGGAACAGATGACTGAAGATCACCGCCACCACGGCAGCAAAGAAGGTGCTGAGCAGATACAGCATGATAATCGGGCGGATATTGGTTTTCTGTCCCTGCTGATGATTGGCGATAGAAGAGATCACCAGCACCAGTACCAGCAGCGGCGCGACGGCTTTCAGCGCGCGCACGAACAGCTCACCCAGCAAGCCAACGGCTAATGCGGCGTCGCGCGAGAACCACGCCAGCGCCACGCCAGCCACTAGGCCGATCATGATTTGTTTTACCAGGCTTCCTGCGAACAGCGCGCCCAGACGTCCAATAAAGTTGTTTTGCATATCACAGTCTTTTTATTCGCGGTCATGAGTGTTGTGCGCGGTTCTCCCGCGCGCAACGGTTTGCCCGGCGGAGTATAAGGAAAAGAGTTAGCGAGGAAAGAGATAATTCTGTGCATGCGCAGCAGATCGGTTTTTTGATCTGCTGATGATGGGAAGTGTGACAGATATATAAAAGGCGAAGGTTGCTACTGGCGAAACAAAGCAGGGGCGATTAGCGCCCCTGCAGAAGATTATGGTGAGATCTTCTTCTGGTCGTTTCTGTGGTTCACCCAGGCGTTGATCAGCAACGTACCGCCGAGAATCACGCCCACCACCGTCAGCGAGATGCCGACTGGAATGTGGTAGAACTCGACGATCAGCATCTTGATTCCGATAAACACCAACACAATCGCCAAACCGTATTTCAGCATGGAGAAACGTTCCGCCACGTTAGCCAGTAGGAAATACATGGCACGTAGACCGAGAATCGCGAACAGGTTTGAGGTCAGCACAATGAACGGATCGGTGGTCACCGCGAAGATAGCGGGGATACTGTCCACGGCGAAAATCACATCGCTCAGTTCGACCATGATCAGCACCAACAGCAGCGGCGTCGCGAACAGCACGCCGTTTTTGCGGGTGAAGAACTTCTCACCATCCAGGCTATCGGTCATACGCAGATGCTTACGCAGCCAGCGCACCACCGGCTTGTCGCCGACCGCGTTGTCATCTTCCTCTTTCGCCAGCGCCATTTTGAGGCCGGTAAACAGCAGGAAGGCGCCGAATACGTAAAGAATCCAGCTGAACTGGGTAACCAAATAGCTACCGGCGAAGATCATGATGGTACGCAGTACAATCGCGCCTAATACGCCATAAATCAGTACACGACGTTGCAGATTGGCTGGCACAGCGAAGTAGCTAAACAGCATTAGCCAGACAAAGACGTTATCGACCGCCAGCGCTTTTTCTAACACGTAGCCGGTAAGGAAAGCGAGGGTTTGCGCGGTAGCGACTTCGCGTCCGGCGGTACCGTCGAGATACCACCAGAACGCAGCGCTAAACAGCAGCGAAACGGAGACCCAAACCAGTGACCATATCGCTGCTTGTTTAAATGACATAGTTTGTGCGCCGCGTCGGCCCTGTAACAGCAGGTCGATCGCTAGCATGATGAGCACTACAACAGCAAAGCTGCCCCAAAGTAACGGTGTGCCTACAGAGTGCATAGTCATATCCTTTTCTGAACATAAAAAAAGCGGCTGAAGTCAGAAGACGTCAGCCGCTTTGATGGTGCTGCAAGCAAACCTCGCCTTCCGGCAAGGTCTCACTTACAACTCAGAATAGATTCCGGGTTGCCTGACGACCGGATGCGTGTTGCGCATCGTAATGACGATCAATCAGCGTTGAAGTTACTCCCCTTTGCAGCGCTCAACATACGGAGTTCAATTATCGCTTTCAAGAGGGCGCCAGAAATGTTTTGCAATATTTACACTTCAGCCCGATCGGCCGGGAAAACCACGCCCGTCTGGCGGCGAATTTCCGTGAGCAGTTGCGCCGTAATGCGCGAGGTTTCTAACGCGGCATGCTCAACTTCACCGGCTTCAACCAGTTTGGCAAAGGTTTCTGCTTCATACAGCATGGTATTAATGTGCTGCGGCTGCGTCAGGTTTTGGCTCTCGCCGCCGCGCGGGATAAAGCGCAGCTGCTGGCATTCGGAGATCTTTTCGATCACCAGCGATCCCGCTTCCCCTTGAATCTCACTGGGGATCAGTGAATCGCTAACTTTGGAGTGCAGCAAGGTGACATCAAAATCGCCGTAGCCCAGTACCACCACGCCATGCGCATCCACGCCGCTTTCCAGCAAAGAGGCTTGCGCTTTGACCCGCTGCGGCGCGCCCCACAGCGTGACGGCGGCGGCGAGGCAGTAGAAGCCAATATCCATTATGGAACCGTTCGACCAGCGTGGATTAAAGGTATTCGGGTTTTCACCATCCAGATAGCGCTGATAGCGCGACGAATACTGGCAATAGTTGATCAAGGCTTTGCGCAGTTTGCCCAGCTGCGGCAAGGTTTTTTGTAGCTGCAGGAACGTCGGCAGGCTGGCGGTCTTGAAGGCTTCGAACAACACCACCTGATGCTCACGGGCACAGGCAATCATCGCCTCCGCTTCGCGCAGGTTCGAGGCCATTGGCTTCTCGCAAATCACATGCTTACCGTGTGACATAAACAGCATCGCTTGCTCGCTGTGCAATGCATTTGGGCTGGCGATATACACCGCATCGATTTCGCTGCTGGTGGCGAGTTCATCCAGCGAGGTGAACGTCAACTTGCAGGGATAATCCACCACAAAAGCGTCGGCTTGCTGCTGATGACGAGAATAAACGCCGCTCAGCTTCATCTTGCCGGTTTCATGTGCGGCGTCGATAAACTGGCGGGTGATCCAGTTGGTTCCCACGATGGCGAAACGAATCACGTGCTGCTCTCCTGCTAAAGTAAAACGGCAGAGTAGCATGTTGATTGCAGCGGAAGTCAGGTGAAATTTGATCCTGGGATCCGCATTCCAATATGATGATGCCGCACAACTTTTTAACCGACTAAGCGGGGACGCGCGGGTGAGTGGAAGTAAACATGCTCTGAACTGGACCACCTTACTGATCGCTATTCCCGTAGGATTGGTGGCCTCGCTGGTCACGCTGGCGTTTCGCGGCGTCATTGAGTTGATCAACCACCTGCTGTTCAACAGTGATAATGAAATCACTGTGGCGATGCATGTCTGGCCGTGGATCTTCTGGCCGCTGCTGGTGGGTGCCGGTGGCGTTTTGGCTGGCTGGTTCCTGCGTTACGCGGTGGCAATTGAAAAACAGGAAACGGTGCAAACCGATTATCTGGAAGTGATCAACGCGCGGCTCGATGCGGTGCCAACCAAAACCTCCTTGTTCCGCGCGCTGTCATCGATTGCCAGTATCGGCAGCGGCGCGTCGATTGGTAAAGAGGGGCCGATGGTGCAGCTTTCGGCGCTGAGCGGCAGTTTGATCGGGCGCTGGTTGCCTGCGTCGTTGAATCTGCGTAACAGCGATATCGTGGCGATGGCTGCCGCAGCGGGGCTCTCTTCGGTGTATCACGCCCCGCTGGCGTCAGCGATTTTTGTCGCGGAAATCGCTTTTGGCATTTCAGCGCTGCAACGGCTGATCCCGCTGATCGTTGCGTCGGCGGTGGCGGTGATGACCATGTGGTCGCTGGGCTTTCGCAGCGCGCTTTATCCGCTATCTGAAGCACTGTTCCAGATGGATATCAGCAGTTTAGTGATGACGCTGCTGATTGGTTTTGTCGCCGGTATTGCCGGCTGGTTGCTGATCAAACTGATTGCGCGCAGTAAGGCGATGTTCGGTCGCGTGCGTTCGCTGCCGCTGCGCCTGGGCGCCGGTGGTTTAATGGTCGGCTTTTTGGCGCTGATCTCCACCGATATTCTGGGGAACGGTTATGAAGTGATCGTCAAAATCATTGATGGCCAGTATGTCTTGCTGGGGCTGCTGGGATTACTGGTTTTGAAGACGCTGGCCACCACGTTGTCGGTGGGCTCCAATGCAGTCGGCGGGCTGTTTACCCCTTCATTACTCATCGGCGCGCTGCTGGGCGTGGCGCTGGCTCAAATTGGCGTGATGCTGCATCTACCGGTGGGCGATACCTTACTGTATGCGGCCATCGGCATGGCGGCGGTGCTGGCGGCGGTTAGCCAGGCGCCGTTAATGGCGATGCTGATGGTGCTAGAGATGACGCTAAACAGTAGCCTGCTGTTCCCGATCATGATCGCGTCAGTGCTGGCATCAATGGTGGTATATCGCCTGCAGTCCTCCAGCACTTATCCGGTGGTGAGCGCGCATTTCAGCCGCTCAGAAGCTAAGTATGATTTCGATAATATGCGCGTCGACCAGCTGATCATTCCTGGCGCGGCGCTGCAGCCGGAAGAGTCGGTTGGACAGGCGCTGGCGGTCAGTTCACTCAAGCGCGAACGTTATGTTTATGTGATTAACAGCGAAGGGCAGTTTCTCGGCGTGGTGTCGATTCACGATATTTCACGCAAGGTGCTGTCGCAGGAGATCACCCTGCATTCGCCAGTGAGTAACGTGATGGACAATAACTTCCCCTGCATTTATCAAAATCAAAGTATGCGTGAAGGTTGGGAAGCTTTTGCGCGCGTAACGCTGGAGCGTTTACCGGTGCTAAATAATCCGCAAGAACGCCGCTTTATGGGCGCATTGACGAAAACCAGTCTGATTCAAAAAGCGCAGGAGTTTCTCTAAGCCGCGTTGCCGCGCATCGCCTGGTCGGTCATCCATAAGCGGGCGTCGAATTCGAGCTGGTGATAGTCCGGTTCCATGTGGCAGCAGAGTTGATAGAAGGCTTTGTCGTGCTCTTTTTCTTTAAGATGCGCCAGCTCGTGCACCACGATCATGCGTAAAAACGCTTCCGGTGCCAGGCGGAAGAAAGTGGAAATGCGGATCTCCGCTTTGGCTTTCAAATTGCCGCCCTGTACGCGCGAAATGGCGGTATGTAACCCCAGCGCGTGCTTCATCACCTTGATCTTATTGTCCCAAATCACCTTGCTCACCGGCGGCGCGCTGCGCATATAGCGGTTTTTCAGCGCCTGCGTGTAATCATAAAGCGCCCGGTCGCTGACGATATTGTGCGTATCGGGATAGCGTTGCTGGAGAAAGGAGCCTAAACGTTCATGTTCAATGAGCGTCTGCACCTGTTCAAGGATGTTTTCAGGGTAACCCTGCAGATAGATTAATGACATTGGGATTCCCGACGAAAGACAGTATACTGCGCCCCCTTTTTAGGGCGAAAATCGCGCAAAGTGTACCACGCCGGAGATTCCATGAGCCAACTTGAACTGACCAATCGCACGCTGACGCTGCACCGCTTCCCGCCTATGCGCGAGGAGAGCCCGCTACAGGCGTGGGATTCCGCCGATGAGTACCTGTTGCAGCAAGAGCTGCCCGAGGGACCGGTGTTGGTGTTCAACGACAGCTTTGGTGCCCTGACCTGCGGATTAGGCGCGCGCCCGGTGTGGCACGTGAGTGACTCTTTACTGAGTGAACAAGCGGCGAAACAGAACCTGCGCCTCAACGAGATGGATGAGGATCAGGTGCACTTTATCGATAGCCTGGCGCCGCTGCCCGCTGCGCCAGCCGTGGTGATGATCAAAATCCCTAAAGCGCTGGCGCTGCTTGAGCATCAGCTGCGCGCGCTGCGCGAGGTGGTGACGCCGGACACGCTAATTTTGGCGGCGGCGAAAGCCAAAGATATTCACAACTCCACGCTGCAACTGTTTGAGCGCATTCTGGGTGAGAGCAAAACCTCGCTGGCATGGAAAAAAGCCCGTCTGATTTATAGCCGCTATAGCGCACCAACGTTAGCCGATCAGCCTGCGACCACCGTGTGGCCGCTCGACGATTCTGCGTATCAGATCCATAACCACGCCAACGTCTTCTCCCGCGCCTCGCTGGATGTCGGCGCACGTTTCTTTATGCAGCATCTGCCTTTTGACATTGAAGGTGAGATTCTCGATTTGGGCTGTGGCAATGGCGTGATTGGCTTGCTGGCGCTGGAACAGAACCCGGCTGCGGATGTGCTGTTTTATGACGAATCTTACATGGCGGTGGCATCAAGCAAGCTGAATGTGGAAGTGAACCGCCCGCAGGATATGGCGCGCTGCCAGTTCCGCGTTAACAACGTGTTGAGCGGCTTCCCGTCGGATCGCCTGCATGCGGTACTGTGTAATCCACCGTTCCATCAGCAGCACGCGGTGACCGATCATCTGGCGTGGCAAATGCTGCGTGATGCGAAACGCTGCCTGCAGTATGGCGGCGAGTTGCGCATCGTTGGCAACCGCCACCTCGGTTATCACGTCAAAATGAAAAAGCTGTTTGGCAACTGCGAGCTGGTGGCGTCCAATGCCAAGTTTGTCGTGTTGCGCTCGGTCAAACTGCGTTAATCAGACACTTAGCGCCAGTTCGGTCGCCTGAGCAATGGCGCGGCGAGCATCCAGCTCCTGCGCCACGTCTGCACCACCAATCACCCGCACCGCTTTACCCCGCGCGCTGAGCTCGTCCGCCAGCTGACGCAGCGGCTCCTGACCGGCACAAATCACCACGTTATCTACCGCCAACGTCTTATCTTCGCCCTGATGACGCAAATGTAGCCCAGCATCATCAATCTTCAAATATTCGACATCACCCCACATCTTCACGCCGTGTGCCTGCAAACTGGCGCGATGAATCCAGCCGGTGGTTTTCGCCAGCCCGGCGCCCGGCTTACCTGATTTGCGCTGCAGCAGCCAGATTTGTCGATCGGCCGGCTGCGGCTGCGGCGCAATCAAACCGCCACGCGCCTGTAAGCTTCGATCAATGCCCCAGCTTTGGTAGAAATCTTCATGACTGGTTTGATGCAGCAGGAACTCGGCAGTATCAAAACCAATGCCGCCCGCACCGATGATGGCCACACGTTTTCCCACCGGTTTTTTATCGCGTATGACGTCGAGATAACTCAGTACGCTAGAGTGGTCGATGCCGGCAATCGCCAGCTGGCGCGGGATGATGCCGGTAGCGATGATCACTTCATCCGAAGCTTCCAGCTCGCCAGCCGTCACCCGGTGTTGTGCGTTGATCGTTACGCCCGCGGCGGCGAGTTGATGGCGGAAATAACGCAGCGTTTCACTGAACTCTTCTTTGCCAGGGATTTGCCGGGCGATGTTAAATTGCCCGCCAATCTGCGCATCAGCTTCATACAGCGTAACCTGATGGCCGCGCTGTGCTGCCTGCAGGGCGAAGGCCATGCCGGCAGGGCCGGCGCCTACCACCGCCAGTTTTTTCGGGTGTTCAGTGTTGATTACCGGCATTAGCGTTTCGTGGCAGGCGCGCGGATTGACCAGGCATGAGGTCACTTTGCCGACAAAAATCTGATCCAGGCAGGCCTGATTACAGGCAATGCAGGTGTTGATGGCGTCCGGCTGACCGTTTTTTGCCTTGCTGACGAAAGCGGCATCGGCGAGAAATGGACGCGCCATCGACACCATATCGGCAATCCCGTCGCGTAACAGTTGTTCGGCAATATCAGGATGGTTGATGCGATTGGTGGCGATGACCGGCACCGAAACGCGCTCGCGTAAATGTTGCGTAACCCAGGCAAAACCGGCGCGAGGCACGCAGGTTGCGATGGTCGGAATACGCGCTTCATGCCAGCCAATGCCGCTGTTAAACAGCGTCACGCCACACTGTTCCAGCGCGTGTGCCAGCGCCAGTGTCTCTTCCAGCGAGCTGCCGTTATTCACCAGATCCAGCATCGATAAGCGGAAAATAATGATGAAGTCGCGGCCAACGGCATCGCGTACCGCCTGCGTGACGGCTAGTGCAAACCGCTGCCGGCGCACCACGTCGCCACCCCAATCATCATCACGTTGATTGGTATGCGCCACCAGAAATTGGTTAATCAGATAACCTTCCGAGCCCATAATCTCAACGCCATCATAACCCGCCTGCTGTGCCAGCCTGGCGCAGCGAGCAAAGTCCTGAATGGTTTGCTGAATGTCAGCATCGCTGAGCGCTTGCGGTGTAAGGGGGTTGATCGGTGCCTGCAACGCCGAAGGCGCAACCAGATCGCGCTGATAGCTGTAGCGCCCAGCATGCAGAATTTGCAGCGCAATTTTTCCGCCTGCCGCATGCACGGCACCCGTGATCTCACGGTGCCAGTCGCACTGATGCTCCTGGTTGAGTATCGCACCACCTTGCGCCACCACACCTTGCGGATTGGGGGCAATGCCACCCGTGACAATCAGCGCCACGCCTTCGCGTGCGCGCTCAGCGTAGAATGCCGCCAGACGCTCAGCGCCTGCTGCATGTTCCTCTAATCCAGTATGCATCGAGCCCATCAGGAAACGGTTTTTGAGTTGGGTAAAGCCCAAATCCAGCGGGGCAAACAGGTGGGCATAATGCTCAGACATGATCACATACTCAGAAAGTGGTCGGATGAGTGAACTCTAGCGGGATTTTAGCGGGAAGGAAATGTGAGGCGTTCAGCCTGTGAGAAGCATCAAAAAAAGCAGGGCGGTAAGTCGCAGACGAAAGTTTCGGACGCTTTCGCCAGGCACGGGAAGAAACCTACTCGCCCTGTAATAGCATGAAGATGGGGCTAATAAATTAGCTCTGTGGTTATGGATTTCAGTAGTACTCAATCTATTACACACTGTCCGGGGTAAGGACGAGGGATATCATGCCATGCCATCGTTCTTTAATTCCGCAAGACTGGTCTTGATTTTCTTTCAACATGCACCGTTGCGGCGTGCAAGCTCAATAATATCGAATAAATTTTTTGATTCGAGTTTTTGGAATATTTTTGTTTTATAGGTGCTGATGGTTTTATTATTCAACCCAAGTTCATAAGCGATGGTTTTATTTGATTTTCCTTGAGCGAGTTGGCGCAGGATTAAATTCTCACGATCTGTTAAGCGAGAAAGCATATCTTGCTCATTTACATAGCGCTGGCGTTTATCCAGAATATCACCGGGCAGGTAATTTACATTATTCGAGACGCAGCCAATCGCAGCGATCAGGGTTTGAATGGGATCATAGGTTGAAACAAACCCATTTGCGCCCTGGCTAAGCGATTGTATTGAAATGTGGTTGTTCCCACCCTGGCTTATCAATATGACTTTCATCCAGCTCTTCGATTTAACAATATCGCGTAAAAATGCGATGCCATTTTTTTCTTTGAATTCAGGATCTAATATCAATATGTCGATGTGCTGATGAATGATGTCATCAATGCCATCGTTAATTGTGTGCGCAGTAGTGACACAATTAAAGCCATTCATTAATAATAAAGCCTGCACGCCGGCGGCAACCAAACGATGCTCATCAATGATGAGGATTTTTGCATTAAACATATCTCTCCCTTTGACGCCATCGTAGTGATGGCGCTGAAGGTATTATGTCCGCCGACGTAATGGGGCGAACCGAGAAATGTCTCGTTAAAATTATGAAGCTAAAAAAATTACTGATTTTTCAGATGAATTACTGCGAATTCAAATAATGTCTGATTCACCCGGCCAATTTCTAATGTTATTTGCTGAATTAACGCTTGCGCGTCATACGCTTCTTCACGGTGCACCTCCAACTGCCGGCCTAATTTCATCAAGGCATGAGCATTCAGAATCGCGGCCCCCCCTTTAAGTTTATGGCCTAGCTGGGCTAGCGTGCTTGCTTCCTGTGTCTGCTGCAACTCACGGAGCAATTCATCGTGGCTGGTATGGATGCTGGTGAGCAATGCCCGGCAGCTTTCCGCATCCCGCTCAGCAAGTTGGATTAAAAACGGCGGGAAAAGTGCGCTATCAGATTCAGTAGCTTCAGTTACGGCGACTTCTTTGATCCGCTCTCTTTCATCCGCTGCTGCATAATTTTGCCGTGCATCATCCGGGCCACGATGAATACACTGCGCGATCTTCACCAGCAATCTATCGAGGTTCAAAGGCTTAAACAGACAGTCATTCATGCCCGCCTGTAAGCAGCGCTGCATAATATGCTGCTCGGCAGATGCGGTCAGACCAAACAGCATAATCGGTGGTAGTTGATATTGCTGCTCATATTGGCGTAGCGCCTCAGCGAATTGAAAGCCGTTCATCGACGGCATATTGCAATCGGTAATAATCAAATCAAAACGCAGCGGTTCCTGCTGCCAAAGCGCCAATGCTTCAGCAGCACTTTCACTCACTACCACCTGATGGCCTGACATTTCGAGTTGCTTACCGAGCAGTAAACGGTTCGGTGCATGATCATCAATCACCAGGACCGAAAGCTTGTCAGACAACGGCGGTTGTGACAGGTGAGGTTGCGTTTGATCGCGTGGTTCGCCTTGCGCTGCGCGGAAGTAGAAGGAGAAAACGGCGCCTTCACCCGGTGCACTTTCGACTATTAATTCGCCATCCAGCAAATGTGCCAAATTACGGCAGATACTTAATCCTAATCCGGTGCCCAGTTGCTGCTGATGACGATCTCCGACCTGCACGAAGGGTTCGAATATGGCATGTTGCTGATCTTCCGTCATGCCGCAGCCGTTATCGCTCACTTCAATGACGAATTCGCTGCCTTCCTCTTCCTGCGCGATGCCCTGCATAAGCACCACGGTAACCGTACCTTCTTCGGTAAACTTAATCGCGTTGCTTAACAGATTAGACAGGATCTGATTAATCATCAGCGGATCGGTTTTCACCCAGTAAGCGGCAATATCCATCTCGACACGCAGATCGAGCCCCTTGCTCTCGGCCTTATTACGGAACAGGGCGACGGCTTGCTCGATCACATCCGGCAAATAGACGGTTTCCAGCGTGGGCTGATACAGGCCCGATTCAATTTTCGATAGATCGAGCACATCGCCAATTAAAGAGAGCAATGCGTGAGCTGAACTGTAGGCGACACGAATATTTTCAGAGAGCGAGTCCGCTGTATGCGATCGGGTTTCCAGCTCGAGCAGGCCAATAATGGCATGCAGCGGCGTACGGATCTCATGGCTCATGCTGGCGAGAAATTCACTTTTGGATCGATTCGCTTTGTCGGCGGCATCTTTTGCCAGCTGAAGCTCCTGCAGCAGCGCATTACGTTCGGTCACGTCCAGCCAGCCGCCGATGACGCCCGCCACATCGCCTAGTCGATCGCGAAACGGTAGCGTCCAGTGATAGAGCTGATAAGCCTGATGATCAAGCGCCATATGGATATCGCGTATCACAGCTTCGCCATCCAGCAGGGTTTGCTGGTAGCCATCTTCAATACTGTGAATGCTTTCATTGTTGCCGGTTAGCACGTCAGAAAGGCGTTTGCCAATGACCTCATCACGACGAAAATTCATAAAGCGTAAATAGGCTTGATTACAGTCAACCAGACGGGTTTTTTTGTCGCGAATGTACATCGCGACCGGTGATTCATTAAATAACGTATGCGTAAAATTAAGCTGATTTTTCAAGGCATTTTCGGCTTGAATACGCTGCTGAATGACTTTGCGTAAATGATGATTCCAGAACAGGATCAACAGGATTAATCCGGCTGACACTGAAACAATAATCAAAACCGCCTGTTTGTAGTTTTGCCATGAGGCGCTAAGGAACGGGGTTTCTGCCTGACGCCACTGTGCCAGCAGTTTAAACAGCGTTTCCGGTGGAATTGCCAGTAACGCTTTATTCAGAATACTGATTAACAGTTCATTACCGGGCGTAGCACGCATGACAAAACGTGCAGGCTCTGCACCCAGCGTACTTTCGACATTTAACCTGTCGCCGAAATGATTGCGTAGCAGGTAATCCGCAAAGATTTTGGGGAGCACCACAGCGTCAACCTTGTGATCTTGCAGCTGGCGTAAGGCGTCAACCGGATCGTCTACAGGCGTAAGGTTCAGATTTGGATAATGCTGCAGCATCCACTCTTTCATCACCTGATTGCTCAACATCAATGCCGAACCAAATGGGAAGGTATCCTGGCCGATGATACTGCGGGGTTTCTGATTGCGGATGATAACCCAATGCGAAACTAACCACGGACGCGTGGTCAGTTGGGGATGCTTCTCGTCTTCCCGCTCAAGGATCTCCAGCGGAAACAGACTGGGCAACATATCACTGCTGCTGGTTGGTGGATCATCTTCCTGACCATGCGCGATAAAACTCATTCCCGTGAGGTTGGTCATAAGCTCCAGCACGTCGACGGTCATGCCGCGGAATGGCATGCTTCCGGTTCGGCTGCTTAAGGGAGCCAGCACCGTTGAGAGCGAGGTATCAATGCGTGGGTGTTCCTTCAACCACTGCTCCTCTTCCTGAGTTAACGCGAGGGGATTGCTCTGCAAGACATGATGGGCATCAAGCTGCCAGCGTTTGGCTATCTGCATACGAATCGACAGCGGGATCTGCTGCAGTGCCTGATTGATCGCATCAGCCAGTTTGGGCAACTGTGGGCTGATGCCAAAGCTGACATCCATGGGAATGCTCTGCTCATCGGGCGCCACTTTTAAGGCATGCGCGAACAGGTAACGATTTAGATGGTTCAGCGTGGCGGCATTGCCCCAAACCTGACCGGTTTGATCAAACACCACTGCTGCTACCGCATCGTAATAACCGGGAAAGCGCACCAAATGGTCATCTTGATAGATATTCTCAAGGTATTCGCGTTGTGGGGGAGGGCCGGACCAGGCGACGCGCTGCGCAAGCGTGTGATTCAGGTTAATAGCATGATCGGGTTTATGACCTACCACACTGTAATCCAGCATCCAGGGGACGCTGGCGAGTAAAGGCTGAGGTTGTGACGATGGCAGCACGACATTGATCGCCAGCATCTGCATTTCGCCGTTAATCACCGCATTTTGCGCGGCGCTATGACTGGGATAGTGATAGAGCTCAATCGTGGTATCGAGCATGCTTTGAATCAGAGAGAGGTAATCAGCACTGAGTCCTTCAAAGCGTCGTTTATCGGTGTCCATATATAAAGGCGGTTGTGGCTGGCCCGCTACGGCAACCTTGAGCACTTTATTACGAAATCCAGAAGGAATGGGTTCCGCTAATTGCAGGGCTGGCTGCGTCGTATCATAGCGTGCGAGTAGTTGCAGTGTTTTTTCCGCCGCAACCGATAAGCAGGAAAATAAAATTAGCAGCAATAACGTTGCCAGACGGAAAATTGCAGGCTGAATGAACACGATACCATCTCAAGACAAAGTAATTACATTAATTGCAGTAAGGACAAGGGAGTATAGAGACATTTAAATAATTCTCTTCTCCTATCATCTTTGTACCTGTGTTTTGCGACCATTCTTGAAATAGTGACATATTGATAAAGAAAGCACCTGCTCGAGAAAAAATAGGTTTTTATTAATTGGTGTTTTTATTCAATGTGTTAACTGACTCAGGACCTTTCAAGACAATTCTTATGTGGTCTGGTTGAGGAGTTAAGTCAGAATTTTCGCAGTTTTGTGTGGGCGGAAAAGTTAAAAGCCAGCGCAATAAATAAGACAGCCTGAAGAAACGAGTGACAGATTCGTTTTACGGGTTAACTTATTTTTATAATGATAACGCTGCGACCGATTGATTATTTTAAGTGTCGCTTTTTAATATCATTGATTCACTTCATCTGGTGTGGTTATCACAATTGGACAAAGTTAAAACTGTAATAAAGGAATAAATAAATGGTATATGCACACAATAAGCAAGTGCGTGTTGCTGTCCTTGATGATCACCCCATGGTCCGTACCGTTTTCGAGTTGTGTTTAAAACATGAGCCCGATATTCATTTGGTGGGCACCTGGGCTTCAAGCAATGAGTTATTTAATCAGCTAAGAAGTACCACCGTTGATGTACTGGTACTGGATTTTCTTCTTGGTGAACGTGAGCTGGACGGTCTTGCGTTGGTTAAGCAATTACGTAATCACTATCCACAGCAGAAAATTCTGATCTCCTCCTCAATGGAAAGCCCGGCAATCGTCAAAATGGTGCTGAGCGCGGGCGTAAAAGGGTTTATCGGCAAGAGTCACAATATGCAGGATATTACGCATGCCATCCGTCAGGTGGCGCAAGGGCGTTTATTCTTGTCTAAAGAAGTGGCCTATGAAGTGGAAAATCTCTATGTGATGAGCGAAGAATCGCTGGACGAGAACCACGATTTCAACAGCAAAGGCAATATGTATGAGAAGGTGAAAACCCTCAGCCCACGCGAAGTAGAAGTGGTGCGGTGTTTCCTTGATGGTTTGAGCGTGTCGCAGATTGCAGTGAAATTTAAACGCAGCCGCAAAACTGTGAGCGGGCAAAAACAATCTGCGTTGAAAAAACTGGGTTTGCGCTCAGATTCAGAGCTGTTCAAATACAGTCACGACCTGATGTCGGGCTACTGATTCTCTTCACAGGCGGCAATTCATGACCGCCTTTTTCCTGTTCTGCACTGCGTACATCACGTTCCCAGTAACACCTGTTCCGTAACATGTTTTTGAGTGATCTTTGTCACAGTTTAACGCTGCGTAACCCGGTCTGATGGCCCCATTGTTTAGCACTTAGGGGGATAGGATGAATATCGACACGCAATCCGGTGTGATCACTGGAAAAAAACAAGTCAGCGTTGCACAGCAGCAGGTGAAATGGGAGGGCAAAGGCACGTTAGTTCGCATCACGCGCGGCGGCATCTGTGGCTCCGATCTGCATTACTATCAGGAAGGGAAGGTCGGCAGTTTTGAGATCAAAATGCCGATGATCCTCGGACATGAAGTGATTGGCTACGTGGTGGAAAGCGATAATCCGCAACTAAAGCCGGATCAAAAAGTCGCGGTCAATCCATCTAAACCCTGCGGCGAATGCAAATATTGCCAGCGCGATCAGGAAAACCAGTGCACCTCAATGCGCTTCTTCGGTAGCGCCATGTATGTCCCGCACGTTGACGGCGGCTTTACCCAATACAAAGTGGTAGATAGCGCGCAATGTGTGCCTTTTCCACAGGATGCCGATGAAACGGTGATGGTCTTCGCCGAGCCGCTGGCAGTGTGCATTCACGCAACGCATCAGGCGGGCGATCTCACCGGCAAACAGGTTTTTATTTCGGGGGTTGGGCCGATTGGCTGTCTGATTGCGGCGGCGGCAAAAGCACGTGGAGCAGCGTCAATTGTCTGTAGCGACATCAGCGAACGTTCTCTGAAGATGGCGCAGCAGATGGGTGCAACCGACGTCATCCATGCAGCTGATGGCGATTTCGCGCCTTATCTTGCCGACAAAGGCTATTTCGATGTGGCCTTTGAAGCCTCTGGGCATCCCTCTTCGCTGCAGCGCTGCCTCGATGTGGTCTGTGCTAAAGGTACGCTGGTGCAGGTTGGCATGGGCGGTACCATTCCGAGCTTCCCGATTATGGCGCTGATTGCTAAAGAGATTAATCTGGTCGGTTCCTTCCGCTTTACCCATGAATTTAATACCGCCGTCGAGTGGCTGGCTAACGGCGTGGTTGATCCCTTGCCGCTGTTCAGCGGCGAATACGCCTTGCAGGATATTGATGCCGCGCTGCAGTTTGCTGGCGATAAAACCCGCGCCGCTAAAGTTCAGTTAACCTTTTAAGGAGCAGTGATGAGTCAGTTATTTTCCCTCGAAGGTAAGCGTGTACTGCTCACCGGTTCAGCGCGTGGCATTGGATTCCTGCTGGCGCGCGGTCTGGCTGAGGCTGGCGCCGAAGTGATCGTCAATGCCACCACCGATGCAGGCGCGCAGAAAGGTGCCGCCCAACTGCGCGAGTTGGGGCTGCGTGCGCACGCCAAAGCCTTTGACGTCACCCAATCAGCACAGGTCAATCAGGCGGTTGATGAGATTGAAGCGGAGTGGGGCGCCATTGATGTACTGGTGAACAATGCCGGCATTCAGCGCCGTCGTCCGTTCCTCGAATTTCCTGAACAGGACTGGAATGACGTAATTGCCGTCAACCAGACGGCGGTATTTCTGGTGTCGCAAACCGTGGCGAAAAAAATGGTGGCGCGTCAGCAGGGTAAAATTATCAACATTGGTTCGATGCAGAGTGAATTGGGCCGCGACACCATCACGCCGTATGCCGCCTCAAAAGGTGCTGTCACCATGTTGACGCGCGGCATGTGCGTGGAGCTCGCGCGTCACAACATTCAGGTGAATGCGATTGCGCCGGGCTATTTCGTCACGGAAATGACGCAGGCGCTGGCCGACGATCCCGCCTTTACGGGTTGGCTAACCAAACGTACACCCGCCGCACGCTGGGGCAAGCCAGAAGAGTTGATTGGCGCGGCAGTGTTCCTCGCGTCGGGCGCATCGAACTTCGTTAACGGCCATCTGCTGTTCGTTGACGGTGGCATGCGCGTCGCGGTGTGATGCCGGGGTGCGGCTGGCATTATCGCCGGGCCGCGCCTAAACCTTAATCACCCCTCTGTATTCCTAAGGATAATAAAAAATGCCAATAACCATCATTGTGCTGGGTGTGATACTGCTGCTGGTGTTGATGATTGTATTTAAGGTCAACGGCTTCATTGCGTTGGTGTTTGTGTCGGCGGTAGTGGGTATTGCCGAAGGTATGACGCCGCTGAATGTGATGGCCTCGATTCAGAAAGGGATCGGCTCGACGCTGGGCGGGTTAGCAATGATCCTCGGCTTTGGTGCCATGCTCGGGCGGCTGGTTTCGGATACCGGTGCGGCGCAACGCGTTGCGACGACGCTCATCGCCGCCTTCGGTAAAGAGCGGCTGCAATGGGCGCTGGTAGTCACTGGGCTGATCGTTGGTCTGGCGATGTTCTATGAAGTTGGCTTCGTGCTGCTGTTACCGCTGGTGTTCACTATCGTGGCCGCTGCGGGCTTACCCTTGCTGTATGTCGGTGTACCCATGGTTGCCGCGCTGTCGGTGACTCACTGCTTCCTGCCACCGCATCCCGGTCCAACGGCGATTGCCACTATCTTTGGGGCGAATCTCGGCACCACTTTGCTGTACGGCATGATCATCACCATCCCGACGGTGATTATTGCCGGGCCGATTTTCTCGAAATTCCTCAAAGGTTTTGAGAAGTCGCCGCCAGAAGGGCTTTATAACCCGAAAATTTTCACCGAAGAAGAGATGCCAGGCTTCGGTATCAGTATCTTTGCCGCGGTTATTCCCGTGGTGCTGATGGCGATCGCCGCCGTATTTGAGTTAACCACGCCAAAAGAGAACGCGCTACGTCAGTTCTTTGAATTCATCGGTAACCCGGCGGTGGCGCTATTTATTGCGGTGGTGATTGCGGTGCTGACGCTAGGCCTGCGCAACGGTCGCAAGATGGAAGAAGTCATGGATATGTGTGGCGAGTCGATTGCCGCTATCGCCATGATCCTCTTCATCATCGCCGGTGGTGGTGCGTTCAAACAGGTGCTGGTGGACAGCGGTGTCGGTAATTATATCGCCGACATGATGAAAGGCTCGTCACTGTCGCCACTGCTGATGTGCTGGACGGTGGCGGCGATGCTGCGTATCGCACTGGGTTCGGCGACGGTCGCCGCCATCACCACCGCAGGTATTGTGACGCCGATTATCGCTGCAACCCATGCCGATCCGGCCTTAATGGTGCTGGCAGTTGGCGCTGGCAGCGTGATCGCCTCACACGTTAACGATCCTGGCTTCTGGCTGTTTAAGGGCTACTTCAACCTGAGCGTAGTGGAGACGTTGAAAACCTGGACGGTAATGGAAACGCTGATCTCTATTCTCGGTTTAGCGGGCGTTCTCGCTCTCAATGCAGTGATTCACTGACCGTCAAGGCTTCACAGGGAGGTGAAGCCTTAAGCGCGGGTGCGAATCCACGAAAAGCGCGATTGGTAGCCGCTGTCAAAGTGGGTGTTGTAGCGATAGCTGGATCCCGACTCCGCCATGCAATAAGTGCAAACCTTCAGCACCTCAATATGCTCAGCCTGGATACCGCGCTGTAACAATAATTCCCGCGCCAGATGTGGCAAATCAAACCAAATTCCTTGCTGCTGTGCTTGCGCCTGCGGGCGAATGGCCTGTGCATTGTGTGGCTGCTGAGCTGACCACTTTAGGGGCGGAAGATCGGGACGATCCTGCATTTGCGTGACAAGATCCTGGCCCAGTTCATAGCAGCATGGACCGATGGCGGGACCGATGGCCACATGCAGCGTTTCGAGCCTGGCGCCTCGTGCTAACAGACGATCGACGGCATTATGTAACACACCGCCCAGCGTGCCTTTTAATCCGGCGTGAACCGCCGCCACCTGATGCTGCTGCGTATCAGCAAATAAAACCGGCAAACAATCGGCGGTATACACCGCTACCGGCAGATGATCTTCGCCAATCACGCCATCGGATTCACAACTTTTTGGCGGCAGATTTTGCTTAGCCAGCACCACGTTAGCACTATGACGCTGCTGACCATAAGCCGCATCGCTCGGAACCGGCTGACCTGCGGGCTGAAATGCGTATTCCAGCCAGGAAAATCCATCCAGCAGCGTTGATCGTGGACCGCGATATTGGTGCTGTGTCATAAGTCTCTCCTCTTATAAAACGGCGTTATTCTGGTGCCCACAGCTTACGTTAACTGCTACATTTTTAAAGCTTTACAAAAACTGACCCTAATCACTTAAGGATGAAATGATGAAAAAAACCACCTTGCTGGCGGCGTCCGGCTTAATGGCGTTAGCGCTGTCAGGCTGTGCGCAAACCTCAAACCAGCAGGCGCAGCAACAGCTCGGTCAGCAGTCGGTACTGGCAGTAAACTGGTTCCAGCAATCCGGCGAGTATCAGGCATTGAGCTGGCAGGCCTTTAACTCAGCGCGCATGGCGTTTGATCAGGCGCCATCGCTGGCGGGAAAACCCAAAGCGGTGATTGTCGATCTGGATGAAACGATGATTGATAACAGCGCTTACAGCGCGTGGCAGGCGAAGAACGGTCAGCCATTCTCCGGCAAAACCTGGTCGGCATGGACCCAGGCGCGACAGGCAACGGCAGTTCCGGGCGCAGTGGAGTTCGCCAATTACGTCAACAGCCACGGCGGCACCATGTTCTATATCTCCAATCGCGATCAAAAGGATTACACCGCGACCGTTGAGAACCTGAATAAGTTGGGCTTCACCGGCGTTAGCGATAAAACCGTGCGTCTTAGCACCGGCAATTCGAATAAGCAGGAGCGCTTCGATGCGGTGAAAAATGCCGGTTATAACGTGGTGCTGTACGTCGGCGACAATCTGAATGATTTTGGTGGTGCAACCTGGCATCAGGGGAATGCTCAGCGGCAGCAGTTTGTCAGTCTCAACCATCAACGTTTTGGCACTCAATTCATTGTATTGCCGAATCCGCTGTATGGTGACTGGGAAAGCGGTATGGCAGAAAACTATAACAAGCTGACACCTCAACAGCAGTTGCAGGTGCGTGAAGCGCGCATGAAAGCGTGGAACGGTAAATAGTTCGTCAAGCGAAATAGCGCCTGTCCTTGCAGGCGCATTTGTGCCCTCTTCAGGTCCAGTCATATTTACTTTTTCATGTAACTATTATTCCCCTCATTATTTTCCTGATCTCTTGCTTAATATATGCGCTGTGAATGGTGAAATATATTGCCTAATGAGCGGTAAGGTAGTGAATCACGCTAATCATAAATTTTTTAATTAAGATTTCTCTTAACACAAAATGTTTAAATTAACGGATAAATAGGAAGGCACAGTGTTGATGCGTGTATATTTTTGTAATGGTATAAAGAATATGACATTAATTCCTTACCCTATTTATTTGTTATCAATGCATATTATTTGAATTATGCATAATGCGCTCACTTGCATAACATTACTTAAATTATACATTTGTTGAATCTATTTTTACAAAATAGCCATGCATGGCGGCCGTATAAATATTCCTGATGCAACTCTATCCATAAGCGTCTATAAACAATTTTTGTGAGGAAGTTCTGCTTTCATCCTCAATTGTTCTCAATAGCCGCGTTTAATGACGACGCTATTCCCTGAAAGCGATATTTTTAAACGTTGAGAGAAGATTATTGTGATGACCCTAAAACCTTTATTAGCGAAAAATCGCAGGTGGGCTTTGCCGCTCTGCAAGCGGTTAATTACCCTTTGTGCAGAGGAAGATACGCCATGAATTTAAACACGCTTCGTCAGGATATTCCGGCTGGTTTGGTGGTGTTTCTGGTGGCGCTGCCGCTCTGTCTTGGTATCGCTCAGGCTAGCGGACTGCCACCCTTTGCCGGTCTGCTTACCGGCGTGATTGGCGGTTTGCTGGTCACTGCGCTGAGCCCTTCGCGCTTTGCGGTCAGCGGTCCGGCGGCGGGATTAGTCACTATTGTGGTCGCGTCGATCGCGACGCTAGGCAGTTTTTCAGCCTTTCTCACCGCGCTTATTCTGGCGGGTGGATTGCAGTGTCTTTTTGGCTTATTACGTGCAGGACGTTTTATCACGCTGGTACCGAGCAGCGTCATTAAAGGCATGCTGGCGGCAATTGGTATTTTGCTGATTATGCAGCAAATTCCGGTGGCACTGGGTGCCGCGGGAGACGTCGAATTAATTTCGCTGGTGAACGGTGAGTTTCAGTTCTCAAGCAGTGCAATGTTGGTTGCCGGCACTGGCCTGATCATCCTCTGGTTGTGGACCACGCCGCTGATCAAATCGGTGAAGGCCCTGAGCTGGATGCCCGGTCCGCTGGTGGCGGTACTGGTGGGTTGTGCTGCGACGGTGTTTGGCGATCGCCTGTTTCCTTCACTGGCAGAAAGCTTGCCGCGTATCGCACTGCCGGCCTTCGATAGCATGTCAGCGTTGGTGGCAGAACTGGAAACGCCAGATTGGCAAGCATGGCGGAATCCTTCAGTGTGGATGGTGGCGATAACCCTGGCGCTAGTGGCGAGTCTTGAAACACTGCTGAGTCAGGAAGCGCTAAAAAAACTGCGTCCGCAGCATCCTGCGCCATCGCCCAACAGAGAGATGTTTGCTCAAGGGATGGGTAATTTGGCCGCCGGTTTCCTCGGCGCAATGCCCATTACCGCGGTGATTGTGCGCAGCTCGGTTAACGTCAGTGCGGGGGCGCAAACTAAGCTCTCCATCCTGATTCATGGTGGGCTGCTGCTGATCTGCGGCTTGTGGTTTAGCCATCTGCTTAATGCTATCCCGCTTGCCAGTCTGGCGGCCGTGCTGCTTTATACCGGCTATAAGCTGGCTACGCCACGCCTGTTCATTGAGCAGATGCGCATGGGGCCACAGCAATATGTGCCATTCCTTGCCACTATCGGCGGCATTATCGTATTTGGCATGCTGGCCGGCATCGGAATTGGCATCGCGACGCAAATTCTCTGCAGTATCTATAAAAGCCATCGCAATGCATTGCAGCTCACGCGTTATGACGATCATTACGTATTACGCTTCCAGCAAAATCTGACCTTTATGCATAATCCGAAACTGCAGGGATTACTGGCAGAGATTCCGGAAAACAGCGTGGTGGTTGCCGAGCACGATAACGCTAAATATATGGATCCGGATGTGAAGGCTGTGCTGCAAGACTTTGGCGAAAACGCGCGCCAACGTGGCATTCGCCTCAGTCAGTGGCCTGTGGCGTTGAAATAACCCTAAATCCTGGCATTAACGGTAGTTTTGAAAGTAAAAATCGGATATCTCGGATAGCCGATTTTTTTATTTACAGGGCATAATTGCCGCCGGCTTGATCTTTTGTCTCTGGCGTTCCCACCCTGCCATTTGGTTTCCATGCTGTTTTCATGGCAGATTGAGCGCCGTCCAGCCGCAGAGTAGGATGACGAACACTTGCTTAATTACCGAATCATCGCGCGGTTATTTAAGGTTTAATGCTTGCTGATGCCCATGGCTGATGGCAGCGATTTCTACGTTACAGGGTTCAGACGTATGCGCGTTATGCTGTTTGAAGAGAATAATTTAAAAAAGAATACTCTCACGCTGTTCTTCATTACGCTTTTTTTCTGCTTTATTGGCAGCCATTTGCGCATCCCGCAAGAGTTTTCACTGTTCTGGCCGGTGAATGCATTGGTCGCCGGTTTAATGGTGCGTAATCCGTTTTTGCACACCACTTCCAGCTATCTGGTGTGCTTCAGTGCGATGATTTTTAACGACACGGTATTTTCCGGCTGGGCGCTGCCTGCGTTTACCGTGAATTTTGCCAATATTCTTTTTATCCTCGTCTCGGTCAGTATGCTGATCAAACATCTGCAACGTCCTTCTGCTAACAGCCAGGTGGTCAACGCCATGCGCATTTTCCCGGCCTGTTTTCTCGGCGCGGCGGCTTGCGCAACCTGGGGGGCATGGGCGCAGGATATCGACTTCAACGCGCGTTTTATCGTGGCGTGGGGCGACTGGTTTAGCGAGCAATTCTCAACGTCACTGATGTTGCTGCCGGTGATGCTGGCGCGTCCGCTGCGCACCGTAGCGCCGCGTACCTTGCTGCATCCGGGCAAACTGTTGCCACTGGCAGCGGTGATCCTCTCGCTGACCGTGGGCGCGTTGATTGGCGGCGCAGGCAGCCTGACATTCCCGGTGCCAGCCCTGATCTGGTGTGCAATTGTGTTGCCCATTCCGCTGACCAGCCTGGTGATCCTCATCACCGGCATAACCGAGATTGTATTAGTGTCGCATGGCGTGATGAACATTCAGGGCGACGACGCGCTACTACCGATTAGCCACCTCACTTCAGCCCGCCTTGGCGTGGCCACTGTCGCGCTGAGTCCATTGTTGGTGGCGGTGAGCATGGACGCGATTCGGCAGCTGAATCATCGTCTCGCATTACGAGCAAATTTTGATTTTCTCACTCAGCTACTCTCGCGCTCTGGCCTGTATGAGAGCCTGAGAAATGAGCCCTTTTCACTGCAGCGTGAAGCGGGCGTGGTGATGCTGGATGTCGACTATTTCAAAGCCATTAATGACAATTTTGGTCATGATGCCGGAGATTGCGTGCTGGAAGAGATTGCGCGTCGTATTCAGCGGGTAGTGGGCAATCGCGGTATGGTTTGTCGCTTTGGCGGGGAGGAGTTTGTGATAGTGGTTTTCGACTGCAATCACAGCCAGCTGTACCAACTGGCCGAAACGGTGCGTCAGGCGATGGTGAAAGAGAAGTTCTGGATTCAGGGCAACACGGTGACGGTGACAGCCAGCTTAGGTCTGGCGCGCGGCAGTGCGCAGAGCGAACGTGAGTGGCCCGGCGTAATTAACCGTTTAGTGTCAGCGGCGGATAAAAACCTCTACCTCGCCAAGCGCAATGGTCGTAATCAAACCTCACCGGCGATGGAGCCACGCAGCATGATGCATGACGTGGCCTGAGCCACGTCACACTTGACTACACGCTGCTTTTCAACTGGCTGCTCTGCTGATGGCGCTGCTGCGCCAGCTCAATCAGGCGAGTTATCAAATCGCTGTAGCTCAAACCCGCAGCCTGCCATAACTTTGGATACATACTGATGTTGGTGAAGCCAGGTAAGGTATTCACTTCGTTGACAATAATCCCGCCATCATCCTGCAGGAACACATCCACGCGCGCCATGCCAAAACACTCCAGCGCCTGGAATGCGGTGATCGCCACGGCGCGAATCGCCTCGCTGGCTGCGTCACTGATGGCGGCGGGAACCACCACCTGCGCACCGCTTTCGCTGATGTATTTAGTGTCGTAGGAGTAGAAAGCATCGTGCACCACGACCTCACCACAGGGACTGGCTTGCGGGGACTCATTACCCAACACGGCGCATTCGATTTCGCGTCCTTTGATACCTTGCTCAATCAGGACTTTACGATCGAAAGTAAAGGCGAGATCCAGCGCGGCATCAAACGCTTCCAGGCTATCGACTTTACTCACCCCGACCGAAGATCCCTGGTTCGCGGGTTTGATAAACAGCGGTAAGCCAAAGCGGGCGATCACCGCTTGGGCATCAACATGGGCACGTTGTGTCTGGGTCACACTCAGCCATGGTGCCACCTTGAGTCCCGCATCGCGTAGCAGACGTTTGGTGAAATCCTTATCCATGCTGACCGCAGAACCGAGCACGTCAGAACCGACAAACGGCAGATTGACCATGCGCAATAAACCCTGCAGCGATCCATCTTCGCCCAGCGTACCGTGCACGATCGGGAAAATCACATCCAGCTGTGAGAGCGGTTGCGCTTGCTGACGGGTAATCAGCTGCTGAGAAGAGCTGCCCGGTACCAGCGCGACATGTTCACCTGAACGATTGAGGGCAATCAGCGCCGGATTCTCGGCGTTGAGCAAGAACCCTGACGCATCATTCAGATGCCACTCCCCCTGCTTATCAATCCCCAGTAAAACCACCTCATATTTACTCTTATCGATGGCTTCGAGGATATTTTTGGCTGACTGTAATGACACTTCGTGCTCGGCCGACTTGCCACCAAACACAACTCCTATCCGCTGTTTTGCCATTGCTATTTGTCCGATTGCTATCAAGCGAGCCAGTAAGATAACACGCCCAGGACAGCCATCAACAGCTCTGCGATTATCGTTATAAAAGAGCGGCATAAAGCCCGCCGCAGCACCCTCAGTCATGAGTTTAAACAAATATTCATAACCGTTTGAGACAAGTCTTGGACGGCTTAAAACCTGCCTTCTGTCAGAATTTTCCCAATTCAAACAGGTACAACGGTGGGCAATCTGCTCACCGTTTTTTGTCAGGTTTACAGGAGTCGGGAAATGGTCGACCAGAAGCAGGATGCTGTGGAGCAGGATGCGCGTTCTGTTGCTCGTATTGAAACCACGGTAGATGACACGTTGTTAAAAAGCGTGGCTTGGATCTGCAAACACTACAAACGCGAGAAAAGTGAAGAAGCGCTGGTGGCCGGTTTGCCAAAAGCGACATTGCTCTCACCCTCACAGGCCATGACTGCGCTAGAGAATGCGGGTATCACCGGCGGCATGGTGGAGCGGCGTCTGCAAGATTTACCGGAACAACTGATGCCGATGATTCTGCTGCGCAAAGAGGGCGGCGGGTGCATTGTGTTGTCGCGCCTCATTCATACCAATGAGGAGAATCAGCGCGAACTGCGTTTCCAGTTGGTGATGCCAGAAGTCAGTGCCTCTGCTGTCGAGATGAGCATGGCGGAACTTTATGAGATCTACGCTGGCTTTGCCGTGATGGCAAAACCGACAGCGGTGGTGGATGAACGCGCCAGCGAAATGTTGCCGGAAGTGAAAGGCCACTGGCTGTTTTCCACACTGTGGCGCTATCGACGCTACTACCGCAGTGCGGCAATTGCGGCTGTGTTGATTAACGTTTTAGCGCTCTCCAGCATCTTCTTCACCATGAACGTTTATGACCGCGTGGTACCAAATCAGGCGTTTGTGACGCTGTGGTCGCTGGCGATTGGCGTCACCATCGCCATGGTGTTCGAAGCGGTAACGCGCTTTGTACGTGCTCATCTGCTGGATATGGCCGGTAAAAAAGCCGATCTGGTGCTGGGTAGCATGCTGTTCCGCCAGGCACTCTCAATCCAGATGGAACACAAACCGGCTTCTTCCGGTACGTTTGCCAACCAAATCCGTGAGTACGAATCCGTGCGCGACTTTGTGGCCTCGGCGACGCTGGCAGCCATTTCCGATCTGCCCTTCATTCTGATGTTTGTCGGCGTCATTTTCTTCATTAGCGGTCCGCTGGCCATCATCCCTCTGATGATGATCCCCATGATCATCATCGTCAGTGCCGCGATCCAGTGGCCGCTGGCGCGCATCATGAAAGAGAACTTGCGAGATGCTTCGCTTAAACAAGGCGTGCTGATTGAGTCGGTTGAAGGCATGGAAACGCTGAAAGCCGTTGGTGGTGAAGCGCATATGCAGCGTCGTTGGGAAAACTTCAGCGCGCTGCAATCAGCTAACTCAATGAAATCAAAACGTTACTCTACACTGGCAACCGGTGTGGTGACGTTCCTGCAGCAATTCCAGACGGTGATGTTGGTCGTAGCCGGTGTTTATCTGATTAACGAAGGCACTTTTACCATGGGTGCAATGATCGCGACCGTCATGCTCGCCAGCCGTGCCACCGGTCCACTCGGTCAGGTTATTGGCCTGGCAGTGCGCTATCAGCAGGCAAAGGCGGCATTAACCTCGTTAAACAAGCTAATGGAAATGCCCGTCGATCGCGACAGCAGTAAAACCTACCTCACGGATCCTCCGCTGAGTGGTGAGATCACGCTAAGCAACGTCAACTTCTCCTATCCGGCTCCGCCGATGAAACCAAACCCGGAGATCCTCAAAGATATCTCGTTGAGCATCAAAGCCGGAGAGCGTGTGGCGATTCTGGGTCGTATCGGCAGCGGCAAGTCCACCTTGCTACGCGTGATGGCGCGTTTGTACCAACCCGTGCAAGGACAGATATCCGCCGATGGTCTGGATGTGAACCAGATTGATCCGGCGGACTGGCGTAAAGCGGTGGGTTTTGTCGGCCAGGATGCACGTCTTTTCTACGGCACGCTGCGCGAAAACGTCATGATTGGGCGTCCAGATGCGACGGCCAATGAGCTGCTGCGCGTGCTTAATCTCACCGGTTTGGATCATGTCGCCGCAAGTCACCCGAGTGGGATCAATCTGACGGTAGGAGAGGGCGGTGAAGGTTTGTCCGGCGGTCAGCGTCAGCTGGTTTCCCTGGCAAGAACGCTGTTAACGCGCCCTAAAGTGCTACTGATGGATGAGCCGACCAGCGCTATGGACAGCATGACTGAAAACCAATTCCTGGCGCATTTACGTCGTGCCAGTGAAGGACACACGCTGATTGTGGTGACGCACCGTCCGTCCATTCTGGCGCTGGTTGATCGCATCATCGTGGTGGAAGAGGGAAAAGTGGTCGCAGACGGCCCGAAAGATCAGGTTCTGGCCGCGCTGGAAGGAAAAAATAAAGTTCGTCGGCCGCGTCAGGCAGTTGAACAGGTAGTGGATGCCCCAGCCCCCGCAAACGATGCTTCGGCAGTGTCAGCGCCGGTGGAAGCAGCAGCAGAGGAGGCTGCAGTATGAGCAAATTAATGCCATGGCGTAAGAGCGCGAAAGGTCTTTCCGCTGCTGATGCCGAATTCATGAATGACGTCCAGGCTTCACTGCTGTCACAAACCACACCCGGTTCCAAGCTGGTGATGTGGATCATCATTACGGTATTAGGTGTCGGCATTACCTGGGCCAACTATGCGCGAGTGGAAGAGATCACCAAAGGAGATGGCAAAGTCATTTCTCGTAGCCGTGAACAGGTCATTCAGAGCCTGGAAGGCGGCATTCTGGCTGAGATGAACGTGCGGGAAGGTACGGTGGTGGATCGCGGTGATGTGCTGCTGAAGATTGATCCGACGCGCGCGCAATCAAGCTACCGCGAAGTACTGAGCAAAGTTGTGGGTTTGAAAGGCAGCATTGCACGCTTGCGTGCAGAGGCTTATGAGCAGCCGTTGATGTTTGATGAGCAGGTAAAAAGCGATCCGGCCGTTGTCTCACAGGAAACCAAAGCCTATGAGTCACGTAAAAGGGCTTTGAATGACAGTGTTAACTCGCTGCAACGTAGTTATGCACTGTCGATGCGCGAGATTCGTCTGGCAGAGCCGCTCGCTGCTAAAGGTCTTTTGTCAGAAGTCGAATTGCTGCGAATGCAGCGTCAGGCGAACGACATTCAGGCGCAAATCGTTGAACGTCGTAACCGCTATCAGTCTGACGCTCATGCAGAGCTGGCGCGTATGGAGCTTGAGCTGGGCCAGGTCAGTGAAAACCTTATTGGTCGTGCCGATATCGTTGAGCGTACCACCATTAACGCGCCGGTTCGCGGCACGGTGAAAAACGTGCGTGTTAATACCATCGGCGGGGTGATTCAGCCGGGCGAACATATTCTGGAAATCGTTCCTCTGGAAGAACAGCTGCTGGTAGAGGGAAAAATTCGTCCTTCGGATGTGGCATTCCTGCGCCCTGGTTTACCGGCCAAGGTAAAGATCACTGCCTACGACTTTGCCATCTACGGCGGGCTTGATGGACACGTGGAGTACATCAGTCCGGATACGTTGAAAGACGATCAGAAAGCCGCCAGTGGACGTCCGGATGATACCTACTATCGCGTATTAATTTTGACGGATAAAAGCACCTTACATGCGGGCAATAAAGATCTGCCGATTATTCCCGGCATGATCGCTACCGTCGAGGTGCGCACGGGTGAGAAAACCATTCTCGATTACCTGCTGAAGCCGGTCCTGAAAGCCAAAGAAGCATTCCGCGAGCGTTAATAATCATGAAAAATAATAACAAGATGCGCCATACACAGGCGCGTCATCTCTCTTTGCTTGCCGTATGTGTCGCGGTTGTGATGGCACCCGCGGTTAATGTAATGGCTGATTCCACCAGTGAGCTGATGATGTTTGCGGAGATGAGCGGCCATCGCCCGATTGCGCCACCTCCGACAGCGGTGCCCGTTGCTCCGGCGCGAGCGCTACCTGCGCCGGTTGCAGTTGCGCCAGCACCCGTGCCATCGATATCTGCGCCAACCTTCGCGCGGCCAATGATATCTCAGCCCACACAGCAGCCAATCGCTGCTGAAAGGCAGGCTCCTGCGCCCGTTCATATTCAGCAGGTTCAGCCGCCAGCTGCGCCAACGTTGCCGCCTGCGGTAGCAGAGATCCCCCAACAACGTGCAGTTGTTGAGCCACCGACATCAGCCAGGGCCATGTCTACTCATGCTGCGGAGATACAGGGCGGCGGCTTCCTGACCGAGGAGCAACGCCGTCCCGAAGCACAGCCGTTTAATCCGATGCAATCGGTGCGTAGTGTTAAGCAAGAGCCGCAACCTGCGCAGACTACGTCTTATGCGCCAGCTGCTAGCTCCCCGGCTAATTTCAGTTATGTCAGCCCGTCTGTAGCAAGCGATCCGGTAGGGAAAAGCTCGCCGGTGATGCTCAGTGGCACGGCGAATGAAACGGTCGCAGAAAGTGAAATTCGCCAAAAGTTTCTCTCAGCTGCACGCATTACCTGGCGAATCAGCCCGGCGTTGAAGTCCTATATCGCACAGGGCGATGCGGCTGAGGCCAGCGTTGATGAAGCCAAAGGTCAGCGTTGGCCGCAGGTTGATGTCAGCGCTGCTTCAGCCACGAAAGAGTTTGGTAGCGGCACTAAAAATTACGAATACCAGGGCAATACGCCATCCTTAGGCGTTTCGGTGGCGACCAACCTTATCGACTTTGGCCAAACGAGCCGTACCATCGAAAGTCGCGAGGAGCGCGTGACGTCGGCAAGGCAGTCGGTTCAGGCTCAACGCGAAGATCTGGCAATGCAGGTGACTAATGCGCTGATTGAATGGAATAAACAACAGCACGTTATCAGCATCAGTAAGCAATATCTCGCACGTATGGCAGATCTGACCAAGATGTTGAGCGGAATTGTTCAGTCTGATGCGGGACGTCGTAGTGAATTGACGCAGGCGAAAGGGCGCTTACTTCAGGCGCAAAGCTACCTGGAAAATGCCGAATCACGCGCGCGTGATGTAGAAATCACCCTGAATCGCCTGATGGGCAATAGCCGTGTGACTTTACCAGCCAGCGACAATTGGGCTCTATCGTTTGGTGACTTAAATCGCCAGTTGGCCAGCCTGGATGTCCATCCTCTGATCTTACGCGCCAGTGCTGAAGAGCGTGCAGCGTTCAAAGAAGCCGAGGCGATTAAAGCCTCTGGTTTACCCAAGCTCAACTGGACTGTAAGCAAAAACACGCGCGAAGATCAGTTGGGACGACAACAGGCGTGGCAAACCGGTTTGAACGTAAGCTGGGGCTTGTTCCGCGGTGGTTCCACTAACGCCCAGGAAATTGCTGCAATTAAGCGCGCCGAGGCGAGCCGTCAGCAAGTGCAGGAGCAGCGTCGCGATCTGGAAAACCGCGTGCGTGCTGCTAACCAAAATGCGCATTCAACGGCTGAGCGCGCCACATTATACAAAAACCTGATCGTGGAATCTGACCGTATCCGCAAAGACTTTTATGATCAGTGGTATCACTTAGGTCGTCGCACATTGCTGGACGTACTGAGTGCTGAAAGCGATCTGTATAACAACCAGGTGAGTGAGGTCAGCAACCGCTTTGATAGTTATGCCGCCATTATCAGTGGTTACGCTAACTCAGGCACGCTGAGCCGTTGGCTGACGACGGGACGATAAGCATGCACACTTAACCCGCTTCGGCGGGTTTTTCGTCATAAACCCAAATTAAACGAAGTGGATTTTGCGGTTGGCAATGCAGTGCAAGGCGCTCTAAAATCGCGGCGAATTTTTACTCAAGAGGATAACGACATTGGACACAAGTCCCGAACGATTACAACAGGCTCTTGCGGTAAGATAGCTCTCGTCACGCTGTCTTAACCGCGCGTTAAGACGGTAGATATCCTTTCTGAATCTCTCCTTTCATTAGCGCAATGCCGCTGATTCACTGCGGTATTGGCACTGTCTGTAATCCATTTTTTAACCTGTGTTTTTCCGCACTCTTAAATGCTGCGGAGTGAGGTCTATTATGGATTGGAAAATCTTTTTACTGCGCGTCACCGTCGCGTTGGTGTTAGGTGCGTTAATTGGCTGCGAGCGTCAGTTACGTCAACGTATGACTGGACTGCGCACCAATGCGCTCGTTAGCACCGGCGCATGTCTCTTTGTTTTGATGACGCAAAGCGTACCCGGCATCGCAACTGATGCATCGCGGGTTGCGGCTTATGTCGTCTCCGGGATCGGCTTTCTCGGCGGTGGCGTGATCATGCGTGATGGCCTGAACATCCGCGGATTAAATACCGCCGCAACCTTATGGTGCACGGCTGCTGTTGGCGTGCTGTGCAGCATGGGACTGCTGCTGGAGGCAACCATTGGCTGCATGGTCATCCTGTGCGCCAATATCCTGTTGCGCGAGTTGGCGCTTGGCATTAACCGGCAAACCATCGTCTCAGCCGCCGAAGCGATACAGCACTATAAAGTGCAAATAATCTGTCTGGCACAAGACGAAGTTCAGGTACGCAGCCTGATGCTGCATACGCTGGGTGGCAGCGGCTTACGTCTGCAATCACTACATAGTGAAGACATGGATCCGCCACATCGCATGGAGGTTAATGCGGAGGTGATGGGAAATCCGACATTAACCGATCAGCTTGAGAGCCTGGTGAGCCGTATTAGCCTGGAGAAAGGTGTGAGCTCGGTAAGATGGCAGGTGAGTGAGTTGGAGCGGGATTGACACTCCGATACGCTTTAGAGAACGGGGCGCCATTTAATCGCCACTTTGGGTTACAAACAAAAAAGCCACCTTTAAAGAGGTGGCTTAATAGAATGATTTACATAACTAAATTTGGTGGCCCCTGCTGGGTTTGAACCAACGACTAAGCGATTATGAGTCCCATTTTGAAGCGAGTTAAATCAGTAACTTACTGATTTTTATGTTTTCTTTAGGCCAAATAGTGATGAAAAGTGGCACATAGCGTTGAGCTCTGCTGCCACTTTGCTGCCAAAATTATGTCAGATGCGAGATTTCAGTGGTGTAAAAGAACGTTTATAATCATGATGATAACTGAGTGAAATTTACCCACTAACCAATCATTATATTTCAAATATCAGGATTATTGAAGGAGATAAGGATGTCAGAGATGGTTTTAAGATCACAATGGTTTGATTACTTTTCAAAAAGGATTTTGAATGATTTTGGAATCGTTGTGAGTGATATTGAAAATTACCAACCTGACTTATCCCCCATAGTTTATTGTTGCTTGCTTAATAGAAGGGTAATTAATAAAAAGCGTGAAATAATTTATAGCAAAGCTTTTTTGGAGAGCAGTTGGTATAACGATGAGCGCTGGATCAAATTAAAAGATCTTATAGAAGAAGGGGGTGACATTAACTGTTATATGAGTAAGGCTATCAATGAATGGAAGGCAGTGGACTATCTTTTATACACCTATAATGTTAGCCATTTCCATCTGCATAAAGATAAAAAAGGCGGTATTAGAAACGAACTTGTTTTTGGTGTTTTCACCCATGACTGTTTCTATGCAATTTGCGTCGGTGGTCACAATGATATATATAAACCTGATGAATTGATAGGCCGAGCTTATGATGCATGGCCTACTGAAATTTATGATTATGAATTGAATTCAAAGAAAAATAATAAATTTGATCAAGGTTTCTTTAAAAGACAGGCTAACATCCCGGAACTCCAATATAATAAAGTTAACTCCACTCCAATAAAGAATGGTAAGGGGGAGGTTATAGCTCATGTCGATAAGTTTCAACACACACTACTTGTTAACTTAACTTTGAATGATATAGAATATAAAAGCATTCCTTATAGCGTCTACTGTGCATATTTAAATGAAATTAAGCACATAGAAGAAATTGAAATGTCATTAGTTAATAATGTTAAGGCAGATAAAATGGACTTAATCATTCTGCCTGAAAAAAAGATGTATGAAGTGATTGTTCATAATAGAATTTCATTTAAAAAAAGCATTCCTTTTAGGAGAAAGGTTTTAATCTGTACTCTATACAATCAATAAGTTTTTTAAATTTAACTTTTAGGGTTTCTCTATAAAAATTCATAGGTATTAAAAGGGAGGGTTTATGGCTTTTTCAAAAGATATAAAGCAAGCAATAGATAGTTATGTTAGTGGGCATCTTGCTGATTTATCTTGGCATCAAGAAGTATTTGATTTCATTACAGATTCTACGCTCAAGCTGAGACTTGCAGATGAATTTATGTCAACAAGATACCTCTATAAAGTTCTTGAGGGACTTTCTGCTGAAGAATGGCTTTTAAGAGCACAAATTCGCTTACAGGTATTATCCTATGCTTCAATTTATGAAGCAGTGCTGCATCATATTTTATTTGATAGGTTGCCATCAAACCCTTATGTGAAGTCCTTAACGGATTATACGACAAAAAAAGAAATTTCAATTCCAGCTCATAAGCGAAAAGCTTTAAAAGATGCTCTTTCTCATAATGGAAGGGAAATTATTCCTACTTATAATGATGTTGCTAAAACTGATATTACTAAAGTCAGGTTTGATAAAAAGGCTGAGTGTGCTGCAAGCTTGGGTCTAATTGAAAATAGTCTTAAAAAAGATATTGTTGAATTCTACGAGGCGAGAAATGCGATCCACATTCATGCTGAGATAAAAAAAGACTTGGTATATCAGCTGGAATTATCAAAGAGAGCATATTTCCGAATGGAACCTTTTATTGAACAAATTAAAAATAACCTGCCAGCTATACTAACTAACAATCCATGATGTTTATGCGGGTGAAATAAAATCAATGTGGCTTTAATTCATTCTTAAAGCCACTTAGAAATATAAAATGAATATTTGGTTGTTTGGTTGCTGTTTTTATAATGCATTCAGAGGGTTAAATTCCGTAGCCTCAAATAAGTGATCTGGTGAAAAATGCGCATACCGCATCGTCACCTTAATATCTGTATGCCCCAATATCCGCTGAAGCACTAAGATGTTTCCGCCGTTCATCATGAAGTGAGACGCGAACGTATGGCGCAAAACGTGCGTAAGCTGTCCAGCAGGTGTCTCGATGCCAGCGCGTTGCATGGCCTTCCTAAAGGCTGAATAGCATGGTTTAAAGAGCACCTGCGCTTTCCTGCTGGATGGAAGTTCAGCCTGCAATTTTTCATTGATCGGCACCGCTCGGTTTTTCTTACCTTTGGTTTTCACGTAGATGATTTGCCCGGCGCGAATCTGGTTCCCTTTCAAACCTTCAGCTTCACTCCAGCGTGCTCCAGTTGCCAGGCAGATTTTCACAATGGTAGTTAAATCTTTAGAACGGCTGTTCTCACATTCGGCGAGGAGGGTTCTGATTTCCTCAATGGTGAGATACGCCATCTCAGATTCACTGATTTTAAACTCGCGAACGTTCTCTAACGGGTTCGGTGCCGTCCATTCATCTAACCGGCGCAGCTCGTTAAACATCGCCCTAAAATATGCCAGCTCTAAATTAACAGTGCGCGGCGTAACCGTTTTCACACGGCTGGAGCGGGTGATCTTCCCGCTTAACCGCTGCTCGCGATAAGACGCAAAAATTTTCGCGTTAAACTCGGTTGCGAGTGGGTTTCCCATCGCCTCGCAGGCGAACGCCATTGTGGTTCGCCGCTTCTCACCATCCGCCAACGTAATACCATGCGTGTTGAACCACAATTTAACCAGCTCAATTACCCGCCGCTTATCTGCTTTCTCTCCCAACCAGGGCTTATCTTGAGCTTGTTCTTTTACAAACTTCTCATAAGATTGTGCTTCGCCCTTAGTTGCAAACTGGCGGCGAATCCTTTTGCCGTCGCGGCCGTTTGGGAAAACCTGTGCCTGCCATTTCCCGTTGGGTAATTTGTTTATCGCCATGCTATGCCTTTAAAGGTACTCAGTGCGGGCAACGACTTTGCCCAAAACTTTGATGTCGTCTGCCTTGCATTCAAATGAGGCTTTCCCATTCTCAACGCGAATGCGTCCGCCGGGAAAACGGTACAGCTCTTTAACGCTAATAAGCTTATCAATCTCGATGAGCCACAGCCCGTCAGTGATCTCTGCGGCGGTCATATCAACCAGGTAATTCTGTTTCTCGAAATGTACTAAGAGAGGGGCATTAACATCACTTGGTAAGAGCTGGGCATCATATTCAACCCAATCAGATGATGAAAAATTCCCATTTGTGATTTTTTTTAGTTCGATTTTGGTCGATGGTTGATCTTGATTTGTGATGTTCGCATCACCGCGACCATAGGTAAGCCACTCAAGAGAGGTACCGGTTTCCATCGAACAAATCAGAACCCAATCAGCAGGAAAGTTCCCACGCATTATGCGGTTAGCCATGGTGCTCTGTGACACATCTAAGTGTCGGCACAGAGCTTGTCGTGATGAAAAGCCATATGCTTGAACAATACGCTCAATGGGATCTTTACCACCCTCTGGTAAAGCTGGAGCTTTACGACTCGTAAAATCTTTCGTTGACCTTTCCAATTTGTGATCCTAATATTCACTCGTCGTATCAAGACGTGTTTAATAGTGATGAATAGAGTTGGCTAGAACTCAACAGAGGATAGTGCATCATGACCCGTAAACTTTCAATGCGCCCATCAATCAATCTCGTGATTTCGGAACCGTACATTACTGTCGAAGAGTTCTGTCGCCGCACGGGTTACAAGAAGGGCACTGTTCGCCAGATGTACCGCGAAAACCGCCTACCTATCAGGAATAAGGATGGGGTTAACGGCCTCATCGAAATCAACATGCTTGCCCTAATTATCGAAGCAGCAACCGGTCATGAAATCACAATGCAGGCTTGATGCATCCATATTGGGATAACGTGAGGTATTAAGCATGTTTGATTTCAGTGTCTCCACACATAGCCATTTTGATGAAGCGTGCCGCGCGTTTTCCGCAAAGCACAACATCATCCAGCTGGCTAATAAGGCGGGGCTTAATCCGCAAACTATCCGTAACAAGCTCAACCCGGAGCAGGTCCATCAGCTTACCGTCCGTGAAATGCTGATCCTGACCGACCTTACGGAAGACTCAACGCTGGTTGATGGTGCATTGGCTCAACTGCAATGCCTGCCATGCGTGCCAGTCAACGAGGTATCACAGGAGAACTTACCGGCTTATGTTCTCAAAGCTACCGCCGAAGTAGGGCAGTTAGCCGCTGGCATAGTGAGCCAGAAGAAATTTACCTCGGCCTGCCGGCGCGGATTTGTGCAGAACGTTAACGCCGGCATTCGCTGTCTGACGTTAGCTGCGATAGCCGTTCAAACTCGTGTGCATTCAAACCCTGCAATGGCTGGCACTGCAGATGTGTTAAGCGGTATCGGCGCATCAATAGGGGTTGTGTAGTTATGGCGTTTTCAGTTGCGCCGTTTCTAAAACGGCAAAGCCCTTCACACGCATTCGGCCACGGCTGGATCGCAGCTGAAAATGGCAGGCGCTGGCATCCGGCAAACTCTCAAGCCGAACTGCTGGCAGGTTTAACCGGTAACAGGAAAAAAGCGACATGGCTTACAAAGCTGAAAGCATCACTGTTCAAATGAGCGCCGGGCAACGAGTGAGTGCGCTTAATCATATCGCGGCACTACGTACCATGATGTACGGCGATTGTGGAAATGAGCTAAAGCGGTTCATCAGTGATATGCGTAATACTCGTGATCCACAGTACGAACAGAATAACCGGGCGATGAGCGCCATTTTCTTTTTGGCAAACATCAATAAAGAACGTCACAACGTTGAATACAGTGAATTGACGAGTGACGAAATTACCGCGCTGATAGGTGCAATGAATCACTTTCGCGCAGTCGTGAGTTTATTTCCCAAGAAGCTAACGCTTCCAAATTAATTAACCCAAAGAAATTAAATGGCGTAAACCCGCCGGGCATTCTTTTGCCCAAATTATGGAGAAAGATAAATGCGAAATATTGAAACCCGAAACTTTGAAGCCGATGCGGAAGTACTGAACGCGATGCTGAGTAAGGCTAAAAGTGAACAGCGATCAGATGATGCGCTTGCCGTATCCGTTCGCCTGGCTGCATTGGCGATTCACGCAAGAAACAAAGAAATGTCAGCTGCTGAAATTATCGAACTGCTGGACAAAGAATCTGCACGCTTCGAGAACCAATCACGGGAGCTGCACTAATGGCCGACTCAATGGATCTGGTTCAGCAGCGCGTTCAGGAAGAACTGGCGCGCAATCTGGCAACGGCTATTCACCGCCCTGCAGGTGCGAGTGAGTTTTTCTGTTTGTCATGCGATGCCGCTATTCCCGAAGCGCGGCGCCGCGCATTGCCGGGTGTCGAGCTGTGCGTTACCTGCAAAGAGATCAGCGAATTGAAAAGCGTGCATTACAAAGGGGCCACGCTTTGAGAGTCCAGATTGATGACCGCTATGCAGTGCGCGCGTTGAAATCCAGTGAGCCGGGCAAGCCGCAACAGTTGGTGCTAGAGAAATTCAGCTGGCTTGAGATTGATGGCGTCCGTCAGCGCGTGCCGCAAACCATGGCCTTGTATGAGTCGAAAGTGCTCTTGATGCGCGATCTGGCTGCTGATTTCATTGGTCGCCGTGTTTTACGTGGGCAGATGAATACTACTGCGGGCTTTGTAGCGGAAACCCGCCGCATCGCCGAGTTGGTAGAGGCAGCACTGCAAGAGCTGGCTGAACTTCAGGCCGCGCATGTCTGAAAGCCTTCCTGATCTCCTTACTGGTGAATATCACGCCGTAAATCAGCAGCGGCGTGAAGTCTTCGGCATGTCCGCTCCGGCGGATATGTCCCTTTCTGAGCGCCGTCTCTGGAACGTGAATCCAGAGGACCACAACTGGCGCAGTCAGTATCTGCAAAACATGCCGGATTATCTGGCCGGTTACTTTGCTGATCGCTACAGCAAAATCCTCTCAGCAAATAATGGCCGCCGTCGGGCCAATGCGTTTCTGCGCCAGACTATCGGCCAGAACGTATTGCCACGCCTGCAGCTGGTTCGCAGTCGCTATCGTCTTGATGAAGCCGCTCAATATGAACTGCCGTTCATAAAGCAGCTTGATCGTCTGCCCACGCTTGACCGGCAGGACGTGCGCGATCTGGCTTATAAGGTCGCATCCTATCTTTCGCTTAGCCTGGCTGAGTTTGTCGATAAAACCTCTATGCCGCAGGAAGCAGACGAGCAGACCGTAACCTGCATTGCGTATCGCTACGTTGCTGAGCTGGCCGCATTGACCGGCACGCAGCCGCCATATTGGGCGGAGTTCAAAGCCTGCAAAGGTGAGCTGACTCTGCGCAAGGCACAATCGGGTTTATTGCGCATGATGGCGCCAGAGTGGTGGCGCGGCCGTCTTAAGCAGATGCGCGATCTCCAGCGCGAGCACATGGCAATCGCTGTTGGGCAGGTGCAAAAATCTGCTTCACCTTACGTTTCACGCGGCACGCTGGCGGAATGGATCGAGCAGAAGAAACGCAACCGAGATTTCTTCAAACGCTACGACCTGATGAACAAAGAAACCGGTGACCGTATCGCAATGGACGAAATGGTCAACCGCAGCACCGCGAACCCGGCCATGCGCCGCCGTGAGCTGATGACCAGAATGCGCGGCTTTGAAGACATCGCCAACGAAACCGGCTGCGTAGGGGATTTTTATACAATTACCGCGCCGTCGCGTTATCACTCCGTTTACAGCCAGGGCGGTTTCATTACCAAATGGAACGGCTCAAGCCCGCGCGATACGCAGCGCTATCTCTGCCGTATTTGGGCGCGTATCCGTGCCGCGTTGTCCCGCGATGAAATCCATGTTTACGGCTTCCGTGTTGTGGAGCCTCATCACGACGGTACACCGCACTGGCACATGCTGCTGTTTATGCTGCCGGAACATCGCGAGCGTGTGCAGCAGATCATCCGTGAGCACGCCAGCAAAGAAGACGCCGACGAACTGACCACGCCGCAGGCGCGCAAAGCGCGTTTCCACGCTGAACCTATCGACCCGACCAAAGGCAGCGCGACGGGCTACATCGCTAAATACATCTCTAAAAATATCGATGGCTTTGCGATGGACGGCGAAAAGGATGATGAAACCGGCTCAAACATGCGTGACATGGCGAAAGCCGTCTGCGCGTGGGCATCTCGCTGGCGCATCCGCCAGTTTCAGCAGATTGGCGGTGCGCCGGTCACTGTATGGCGCGAGTTGCGCCGTCTCGGCGATACACGTCTACCAAACGAGAAGATGGACGCCGTGCTGGCATCTGCTTCTGTTGCCAGCTGCTGGGCGTCTTACACCATGGCGCAGGGCGGCCCGCTGGTTGCGCGTGATGATTTAGTGATCCGCCTCTGCTATGAAATCACCGAAATGGGTAATGAGTACGCGGAAGACGTGCAGCGCGTACAGGGTATCTACTCGCCTCACTATCAAGATTCTGAAGTATTTACACGGTTGGTTAAGTGGGAAGCCGTTGCCAAATTAGCCGATGCGTCAGCGGAGGCTGGCCCTTCTGGCGGCATCGCCGCCCCTTGGAGTTCTGTCAATAACTGTACGGGGCCGGAGCGCCGGCGGTTAGAGCTGGAACTAAAAGCTCGTGGTTTTGAGGGGCATGAGGAGGAAATCAGCCTCCTATCCAGAGGATGCAGCCTAAATGCAGGCGCGCGAATGCGGCTGTTTTACCGAAACGGCAGACTCCAGGAACAAAAGATAACCATCTGATTAATCCAGAGGATTTCTCACGGAAGGTAAAAAAACATTTCACATTTCGAAACTCATAATATACTGTACGTATAAACAGTTGTTCATTGTGCGGAGGGAATATGCAGGATTATTTTTTGGAGTCAATGAAGCTCCAGCGTATTGATTTATTTATGAAACTTGTTGCTGCTAGTGATTGCACGGATGATGAAAAGCAGCTTGCCATTCAGTGGGTATCTGAACTGACCGATGAGCTGATGCGAAAAGTCAGAAGCCACGAATACTCTCGCTTGATGCACGCTTCTGAGTAGTTTTATCAGGTGTCACGCGTAGCGGGATGTGATCGGATGAAACTACAAATCAGGCTGGAGAAGGTGAGTCCGAACATAATCAGAGATGCGAGGCGTTAGGTTATGGCTAAAAGTCCCGAAAAATTCCAAATCGTTTACCGGGGTGAAGTGCTCGCTTACTACAAGCCAGGTGAATGGGTATTTTTCCAACGGCCGAAAGAGTGTGGCGGGGGCTACTGGCTTGGCAAAACCTACGACTTCGTGTTCATGCTTGAGATTCCGTATCCCGTTTCTTTGCGGCAGGGCATGGAGTTTATGGATTTAGCAGAAGGGTTTGGCACCCAAAAACCCGCTTCTGTGGACGACTTCAAACTGGAGTGAAGAGTGCATGACTATGCCGCATGAATTCGCATGATCCGAAAAGGATCGCTTTACCCTCGGCCCGCCAGTTCTGGCGGGCTTTCGTTTATGTCATGCAGGTGCATGAAAACCGCATCATAAAGCGGGCAGGCGTGGCGGGGGTACGAGCGCGCGCAAGCGGTTTATACTGCCATCAGCCAATCTAGTGCAAATAAATGCTGTTAATTGAACATTAGAGTGCTGGAAGGTAAGCATATTATCGAATACACTTTGTTCAAGGTTATTTCTTGCACTCTACACTAGTAAAGTGTTATTGGAGAATGAAAATGGAATTGTTATTTCAAACATATCAGGTTTCATATTTTACTAATAATTCTGATGTGACGGCCACACCGCCCATGTTATCAACCCTTTTAAATACATTGTCGGGTTTTTCTTTGTTACCAATGTTTGGTCAAGAGTTTAATGCACTCAATGGTGAAAAAAGACAGATGGTTATTATGACATCGCCTGATCAGCAGTTTCGTGTTGAGTTTCCTCACGGTGCAATAATTTTTCATTCACTTGGAGGTTCAAGTGAAGAATTTGTTGATAAAGTGGAAAATATACTTAAGGCATTGCAAAGTGTTTTCCCAAATAAGAAATCGACAAGACTTGCCGTTGTTAATGCTTCATTTTATAAAGATAGTGAAGAAAACTATTCTCAGCTATACAAAAAGATTTTTACCCATCATAACGCAAATCCATTCGAGTGGGAAAATAGAATCGTTGAACATACTATTTTGGATAAAAGTAAAGAGAAGGCTAATAGTGGTAGCGCAGTTAGACGTTGCTTTATTCAGACTCCAATGATTAATAATAATAACCCTACTGAGGTTATTAATTTTGAGGTTGATACAAATACAGTCGCTGAAGATACAGGGCTTCGTTTTGACTTCATTAGCGCCGGGTCGGTAATTAAGGAATTGCAAGATAATAACAATAAGCTTATTCGTGATTTGTCACGTTATACTGACAAGTAAGGGATGGTATGGATAAGAATTATAAAACAGTATTTCTATCTGAAAGCTCTTCAGGTTTGAATTCAAGCATCGTTGATGCTGGGAAAAACAGTTTCTTCTTTGAAAAGCTTTTAAGTGAAAGTAAAGTTTTCTCAGAAGTTGTTAATGATATTAAAATTAATACCAACCAGACTTCATCACCGATTGGTTCGGTTTTTTTAAATCATAATGATGGCTTGGAAAGAGCTATTGATACTATTGTTTTAAAGAAACAAAAAATGATACTGACTTTATTAAAGTCAGATGATTACGTTGAAGGTGAAATAACAAAGACTCAACTATATTTTGAAAGTATGTTTGCAGAAAACCCTATTGTTTTCAGAGATGTTTTTCAAAAAACATGGCTTGAATTATTCCGTAAAAAGAATGCTAATGAGTTGAGGAAATTTATTTGTATTGCATCCTGCTTAGACTACGAAGCCCTAAGAGATAGAGCTGATGCAATAATTTTAGCTGCATCAGTATATGAAGATAAATATGTAAATGAAGCTGCTTTACGAGCAGCTGAAGCTTGGGGTGATTCTCAACTTGCACTATATCTTGAAGGGATTCGTGATTTCGGTATCGCTTGGCTAGATGATTATAAAAGATCTGTTATTGACTATCTGAGGCGCCTTCCATGAGTTACTTATTAAGGAAGATTTCAATTGCAAAATGGGAGCCTAACTTAACTTTGCAGCCCGAAAACTTCACTGCAGATGCTATAACTGGATGCACTCGCACTTCTGGAAACACTTTATCAGTCTGGTCTTCTGACTCGATGAACTTTTCAACAGAAGAGGTTGAAAAAATTGTAGTCGCATTGGCAACAACAATGTCTGCTCCAGATACAGTAGATTTAATATGGTTGGATGAGCAATGGTTAAATGACAATGGTGTTGCAATTGATTACGATTCTGAGGGCGATAGTAAGTTTTCAGAAGTTAACCATTTGCACAGAGATTTAATTGCTATAGATCATAGGCAACTTGCAGTAGTCGGTCAGCATATTGTTGAGCAATACAATGCTAATGCAACATTACACTATAAACGTTATTCAAGGCCTCAATTAATTGCGTTAGTAAATAAGTGGTTGGATAGGGAGGGGACTTTTGAACTAGAGGACCTTCACGAAAAATGGATTAAACAATTAGAGAAAATAAGAGTGACACCTTAATGGTGTCACCATAAATACCTACGTTAGAATATAAGGAGTGAACTTAATGACCTCTTCGCCTATAAATTCATTAAGTTCCTCTAACCTCTTTTGCAATGGTATTAATTCGTTTCTTACAAATACCCGGCTGGCTTTTTCAACATCACCAAACCCCCCAACATTATTCGGCATAATCCCCATCATCTGCGGCGGCACACGATGTGCGGCCATCATGTCGTCACGGCTCACGTTCTTGATGTTCAGAAACTCATCCTTAGCCGCTACCTCTGACAGTGGGATGATCTGAATACCGTCCTTCTTCCCGTTCGGCGAGTACATGAACAGGTTGCGGAAATTGCCCGGCCCCTTAGCGCTTTTCATTGCCTGGCGGATGTTGTTCACGTCTTCCTGATTCTGTGCGGCGTCGGTCATGTACATGATGAAACCGGCGTGGCTGCCGTTCAGGTAATATTTGCGGCGGAACAGCGTTGCCGACTCGTTTAGCAGGGTGGACGGGATCGCCGAAAGATACTCCGGCAGGCCGTAAACCTCCTGATTTAAATCCGGCTCCATCAGGTGAAAAACGCTGCCTTTAGTGAACTCATAGGGCTGCATGTTCATGCCGTACTGCACAAACCAGTAGGTGTCTAAATCGGTGCCGCGTCGCGTGAATTTAGCCAGTGCCGGCTCAAGCGCCAGCACGCCGCCGAGCCTGTTGGTGCGCTTTTCCAGATAGGCATTACCAAACACCAGATAGTCCTGCACGAAGCGGCTAAACGCCTGCTGGCTCAGCAACGGATGCGGGATGAAGGTGCTGGTCAGAATGTTGCGCTTCACGTTGATCGGCGAGCTGTGATGAACGGCGGCGCGGAACGTGCGCGCCAGCCCGTCAAAGCTCACCGGCGGTTCATACCACTTATCCATCACCACGCATTCCACGTAGTCCAGCAGCTCGCGGCGGTCCAGCACCGGCACCGGGTCGCCAAAGGTGAACGCTTCTGCCGCCGGTCCGCCGGTCATCTGTTGCTGCTGCACGGGCTGCGTGCGCGTGCGGTTCCTGCGTTTGCTCATTTAAAAAATCTCCATAATGTTGCCGGTGTGGGCGGCTTCGCCCTGTAGCGGTTCGTTTGCCAGTGCGTGCATGGTCGCCCACGCCAGGTCGGCGTGGCTCGCTTCTTCGCTGCGGCTGGCTTCGTAGGTCGGGCGGTTGCCGCTGGCCGTGGTGGCGCGGCGGATTGCCATGAATGACTGCGCGATATCGAGGTGCCCGGCGTCGAACTCCAGACGCCCGCTGCTGATGATGTCGAACGCCTTCAGCACCAGGGCGTTTTTGACGTTAGGGTTGTAGACGAACTCCTTCACCGCCGGATAAAACATCTTCACGTTTTCGTACACGCCGAGGCCAACGCCGGTGGAGTCGATGCCGATATAGGTCACGTTGTACTGCTGCGTCAGCTTTTTGATGGACTCGGCCTGCGCGCGGAAGTCCATGCCGCGCCACTGGTGGCGTTCCAGAATGCGGAACTTACCGCCCGGAACGGCAGGCGGGGCGATCACTACGCACCCGGCGCTGTCGCCGTTCTGCGTCCCTTTCGCCGGGTCGTAACCGATCCACACTTCGCGCCAGCCGAAAGGGCGCAGCGCCAGCGCTTCGAAGTCGCTCCAGATTTCCCAGCTGTCCACCATGCACTTCTGCAGCAGCTGCAGCGGGAACACGGACGCCAGATCGTCCACAAATTCGCACATCAGCAGGTTCTGGTATTCCGGCGGGCTGTATTCGAGGCGCAGCTGGTCGAGGTCAAACAGGTTACAGCCGCCGCGCACGGCGTCCTCAACGGTGACAATCTGGCGGAATTGGCCGTCGTCGCAGAAGCGGCCTGGCGACAGGTTCGTGTGCGACAGGTCGATGTCCACGCGGTCAGCCTTGGCGCGGCCCCGGTTGAACAGGCCGCCGGACCAGAACGGATAGGCGCTGTGCGTCAGGCTGGACGGGGTGGAGAAATAGGTCTGGCGCCACTTTTTGTGCAGTGCCATGCCGGACGCCACTTTGCGCAGCTCCTGAAACTTCGGGATCCAGAAATATTCATCCAGGTACAGATTGCCGTGATAGCTCTGCGCGGTGCGGGCGTTGGTGCCGAGGAAGTACAGGCACGCGCCGTTGCTGAGCGTCATCGGGTCGCCTTTCAGCTCTACGTCCACCTCTTTGGCGAACTCAATGATGTACTGCTTGAAGACGTGCGCCTGCGCCTTGCTGGCTGACAGGAAAATCTGGTTACGCCCGGTGGTAAGCGCATCCAGCAGCGCCTCGCGGGCAAAGTAGTAGGTGGCACCAATCTGGCGCGACTTCAGCACGTTGCGGATGCGGTGCTTGTTGCCCGCGTCCCACCACTGGCGCTGGTAGCCGAACATCGAGCCGTGGAAAATCTCCTGCAGCTTCTCCACCTGCTCGTCGGTAAACACGTTCTTTTCCGGCGGCTTGCGCGGCCCGCTGTTGCGGTTTGCTACGTTCGGATTGAGATCCGCCTCGTTCCCGCCGTTGCTGAACTTGCCGATGCGGGCATGGCGCTCTGACTGACGCGCCAGCAGGTCGATCTCCTTGAAGTCTCTCCCTTCTTTTGTCTCCTTCATTATCAGCTGGCAGTAGCGCGCGGCGGTGGTCAGCTGCATCTGGTCAAGCGGGCCGTAGTCGCCCCACTTGTCGCGCTTCTTCCAGCTGTGAACGGTTGCGGGTTTCTCTCCCAGCATTTCAGCAATGCGGGCGATGCGGTATCCCTGAAAGTACAGCAGCATGGCTTGCCTGCGGGGATCGAGGTCTTCGGGGGCGAGTGTCGTTGTCATGGCCCCAAAATACGGCTCCGCCAATCCCTTTTCCGCCGTCTCTCATTGTGTGGCTGGCCGCACAATGTGTCCGCGTTGTTTCGATCCCCTCTGAACCGCAAACATAAGGCTTCTAAGCGATTTACCCAATGGAGCCTGACCTATGGCAGTTAAAGCAAAACGTTTTCGTATTGGGGTGGAAGGTGCCACCACGGACGGACGCGAAATTTCCCGCGAATGGCTGGTGCAGATGGCCGCCGCCTACAACCCAGCGGTTTACACCGCGACTATCAATCTGGAGCACATCAAATCGTACTCGCCGGACAGCACCTTTAACCGTTACGGCACGGTCAGCGCGCTGGGGACGGAGGAAATCACCGACGGTCCGCTGGCTGGAAAGCTGGCGCTGTATGCCGACATTCTGCCGACGGATTCACTTGTGGCGCTGGTTAAGCAGGGCCAAAAGCTTTTCACCTCCATGGAGGTCAGCACCAAGTTTGCCGACACCGGCAAAGCCTATCTGGTTGGCCTGGCTGCTACTGACGACCCGGCAAGCCTGGGCACCGAGATGCTGGCCTTCAGCGCCAGCGCGCAACACAACCCGCTGGCGAACCGTAAACAGCACCCGGAAAACCTGTTCACCGCCGCCACCGAAACCGCGATCGAGCTGGAAGAGGTGGAAGATAAACCCGCGCTGTTTGCACGTATCACCGCGCTGTTCAGCAAAAAGCAGCTGTCCGACGACGCACGATTTTCTGACGTACATCAGGCGGTGGAGCTGGTTGCTACCGAACAGCAGGAATACGGCGCCCGCACCGACAAGACGTTGAGCGAGCAGGTGGATCGTCTGAGCCAGCTGGAATCGCTGCTGGAAACGCAGGTGAACGATTTCACCGAACTAAAGCAGCAGCTGGGCCGCGAAGATAGCCGTGCCGATTACCGCCAGCGCGCACCGGGTGGCAATGCGCCAGCCGCGAACATGACTAACTGCTAAAGGAGCAGCACACCCCATGAAGAAGAATACCCGTTTTGCATTCAACGCCTACCTGATGCAGTTGGCAAAACTTAACGGCGTGCCGGTTGAAGAGCTGTCAAGTAAGTTCAACGTTGAGCCTTCAGTGGCGCAAACGCTGGAAGACACCATTCAGCAGTCGGCGGCCTTCCTGACGCTGGTCAACGTGATCGGCGTGCCTGAGCAATCCGGCCAACTGCTGGGTCTTGGCGTCGGCAGCACCATTGCAGGCACCACCGACACCACGGCTAAAGACCGTGAACCAACCGATCCGACGGTGATGACGGATGCTGAGTACCGTTGCGAGCAGACAAACTTTGATACGGCGCTGACCTACGCGAAGCTGGACCTGTGGGCGAAGTTCCAGGACTTCCAGACACGCATCCGTGACGCCATCGTGAAGCGTCAGGCGCTGGACCGCATCATGATCGGCTTCAACGGCATTGCCCGCGCAAAAACCTCCAACCGCACCGCCAACCCGCTGCTGCAGGATGTGAATAAGGGCTGGCTGCAGAAGGTGCGTGAAGACGCGCCGGACAATGTGCTGGGCAGCGTAACCAAAGACGGCGAAACCACCGCCGAAGCTGTGAAGGTGGGCGTGGGGGGCGCATATGCCAACCTCGACGCGCTGGTGATGGACGCGGTTAACGAGCTGATTGACCCGATTTTCCAGGACGACGACGAACTGGTGGTGATCTGCGGGCGCGAGCTGCTGGCGGACAAGTATTTCCCGCTGGTTAACAACGAGCAGGACAACACCAACAAGCTGGCCGCCGACCTTATCATCAGTCAGAAACGCATGGGTGGCCTGCAGGCGGTGCGCGCGCCTTACTTCCCGGCCAATGCCGTGCTGATCACCCGCCTGGATAACCTGTCGATTTACTGGCAGGAAGAATCCCGCCGCCGTTCACTGATCGATAACCCTAAACGTGACCGCATTGAAAACTTCGAATCGGTCAACGAGGCGTATGTGGTTGAGGATTACCGCTGCGCCGCGCTGGTTGAAAACATCGAAATTCTGCCGCCACCGCCAGCAAAAGAAAACGCTGACAGCGGCGCGGGAGCGTAATCCATGAGCCTGAGTCCCGCACGGCAGCACCGCCAGCGCGTCCAGGCTGAACAGGCCGCCCGTCAGGGCGGCAGTGTTCGCCACGCCAGCGGCTACGAGCTGATGCTTATGCAGCTCGGCGAGGACCGCCGCCGCCTCAAGGGTATTCAGTCCACCGTGAAGAAGGCCGAAATCAAGGTGGAAGTGCTGCCGAAATACGTGCCGTGGGTGGACGGCGTGCTGGCCGCCGACGGCGCGCAGCAGGATGACGTGCTGATGTACGTGATGCTGTGGCGCGTTGATGCCGGTGATTATGCCGGGGCGCTCACCATTGGCCGCCACGCTATCCGTCACGGCTGGTCGATGCCGCAGGGCTTTAGCCGTAACGTGCAGACGCTGCTGGCCGAGGAAATGGCCGACGCCGCCAAAAGCGCCCTCATGGCAAAAACCGACTTTGACCCCGACCTGCTAATGCAAACGCTCGACGTGATCGGCGATCTGGATATGCCCGACCAGTCGCGCGCGCGCCTGCACAAGTCGCTTGGCTGGGTGCTACGCGAAAGCCAGCCCGTTGCCGCGCTGAACCATCTGCAGCAGGCCATGCAGCTCGACGATCGCTGCGGGGTGAAAAAAGACATTGAGCAGCTGGAGCGGAAAATCCGCAACGCCAGCTGATAACCGGACGTGCCCACGCGCGGGGCGGCACGGGGTGGCGACAGGCAGCGCCGCATCAAAACCCCGTCCACCGCCCACCTATTCAGGAGAAACAAGGCCATGCAGTTTGTAGCGCCGGAAAAGGCGACGGGAACGCCGGAAATTATCCCCAACAACTCATTCTGGCCGGACATCGATCTGGCGACGTTTCGCAGCGTGATGCGCGTTGACGGCACCGTGACGCCGCAACGTCTTAAGCAGGTGGTGCTCACCGCGATGGCGGAGGTCAACGCGGAGCTGTACCCGTGGCGCGAACGTCAGGAGCTGCGCGGCTATAACAGCCTGGCGAATGTGCCAGCGGAAGAGCTGGCCGGGCGCAGCGTGCGCCTGCACCACTATGAAAATGCGGTGTGGTGCTGGGCGCGCGCGGTGCTGAACGAGCGCTATCAGGACTTTGACGCCACCGCCGCCGCAGCGAAGCGCGGGGAAGAACTGGAAGACGCCACCGGCGACCTGTGGCGCGACGCGCGCTGGGCCGTCAGCCGCGTGCAGAACGCGCCGCACTGCACCGTCGAGCTTATCTGATGAAGGTGCGCGCGCAGCAGGGCGACACGGTAGACGAAATCTGCTGGCGTCATTACGGGCGCACGCAGGGCATGACGGAGCAGGTATTGCAGGCGAATCCGGGGCTGGCGGAGCACGGCCCCTTTTTACCGCACGGGCTGGAGGTGGAGCTGCCGGACGTGACGGCGGCGGCCACCGTGCAGGCCGTCCAGCTTTGGGACTGAATCATGTGGGAAAGAATCCGCGCCGGGATCGTCTGGTTTATTGCTGTCGGTATGGCATGGCTGGGCGACATGTCGCTGAAAGACGTTTCAACCGTGGCCGGAGTTTTAATCGGCCTGCTGATGGCGATCATCAGCTGGTACTACAAGCGCAAAACCTATCAGCTGCTGGCCGCCGGGCGCATCACGCGGGAGGAATATGAATCTGCAAACCGTTAAGCGCTGTACCGTTGGCGCGGTGCTGGCCATTGCGGCGACGCTGCCGGGTTTCCCGCAGCTGCACACCTCCGTCGAGGGGCTGAAGCTAATCGCCGATTATGAGGGCTGCCGCCTGAAGCCATACCTGTGCGACGCGGGCAAGTGGACAGACGGCATAGGTAACACCGTCGGCGTAGTACCGGGCCGGACCATCACCGAGCGGCAGGCGGCGGGCAACTTCATCACCAACGTGTTGCGCGTTGAGGCGGCACTGGCGCGCTGTGCTGCGGTTTCGATGCCGCAGCCGGTCTACGACGCGCTGGTGTCGCTGGCGTTTAACGTCGGCACCGGCAACGCCTGCGGCTCAACCATGGTGGCGCTCATCAAACAGGAACGCTGGCGCGATGCGTGCTATCAGCTGCCGCGCTGGGTGTACGTAAAGGGCGTATTCAATCAGGGGCTGGATAACCGGCGTCAGCGCGAGCTGGCGTGGTGCTTTAAAGGAGTGAAAGCATGATGCGCACGCTGGCGGCGGTGGTGCTGGTTCTGATTGCCGCGCTTGGCGTGCAGTCGTGGAGGCTCAGCACCGCCCACAACAAAATCGACGCGCAGGTGAAGGATTTAGCCGCGCAGGGCAAAAAGCTGTCGCAGAAAAACGGCCAGCTGCTTGCCCTCAACATTCTGACGCAGACCAGCAGCCGGGCGCAGATGCAGCTATATGCCGCCGCCGAGCAGAACGGCACGCTGCTGCGTGACCGGCAGCGCACCATTGAGGAACTTAAACGTGAAAATGACGAGCTTCGCCGCTGGGCTGATGCCGATTTGCCTGATCCTGTTATCCGGCTGCGCCAGCGTCCGGCCCTCACCGGAGGTCAGTCTTACCGTGAGTGGCTGTCCGCGAATCACCCCGTGCCGCCTGGACGAAGCAGCACCGCGCCGTAACGGCGACCTGCTGGCGCAGCTGGACGACACCGAGGCCGCATGGGCGGCCTGCGCCGATAAGGTAGACACCATCATCAGCTGTCAGGATAGAGACGATGAACAAGCCGCAGTCCTTGCGAAACGCCCTGAATAAAGCCGTACCCTACGTGGCTGACAATCCGGATCGCCTGCACCTGTTCGTGGACAATGGCGCGGTGGTTGCTACATCCGCCACGTCGATTTCGTGGGAGTACCGCTACACCCTGAACGTTGTGGTGACGGACTTCACCGGCGACCAGAATCTGCTGATGGCGCCCGTTTTATTCTGGCTCGGCGTCAACCAGCCGGACGCCCTGCAGAACGCCAGCGAGCGCGAGCGGCTTTTCACCTTTGAAGCGGACATTCTCGGCAATGACCGCTGCGACATCAGCATGAACCTGAAGCTGACGGAGCGTGTGATCGTGAAGGAAGTCGACGGCGTGATGTCGGTTGAGGCCGTGCCGGAGCCGGAAGCGCCGGACGATGCAGAGGAAGGCTGGACGGTGCGCCGTGGCTGAGTTGCATGATGTTGAGGAGTGGCTGGGTGCGCTGCTGTCGCAGCTCGAACCCGCAGCTAGAACAAAGATGCTGCGCGAAGTTGCGCGCGATGTGCGGCGCATCCAGCAGAACAACATCACGCTGCAGCGCAGTCCAGACGGTACCGCATGGGAGCCGCGACGCGTCACCGCCCGGACCAAGCCGGGCCGGATTCGCCGCAAGATGTTTGTGAAATTGAAAACCACCAAATACCTGAAAGCGCAGGCAACATCAGACACGGCAGAAATTGTCTTTGTGCCCGCAGTGCGGCGACTGGCAAGGGTTCATCACTATGGATTGAGGGACCGCGTGAGCCCTCGCGGTGTTGAGGTTAAATATGCCAAACGTCCTTTACTTGGTCTTTCCGCCGACAGTGCGCAATCTGTTTACAACATCCTTTTCGAATATTTATCGAAAACTAGCTAAGTCAGATAATGGAAAGAATCCTTATGCTCTTTTAATATTATTTTCCTGATTTTCAATGTGTAAATTCCCGTCATGAGAAGGCTGATAAAAAACCAGAGCGATAAGCATGACAGTGCAAGTAATAGAACCGTGAATTTTCCATGATTACGACCAAACTGTTCTATTGAATCTTTAATCTGTTTCTGATCAATATGGTCAGTAAGAACATCACAGATATAATTATGCAATAGTCCAGATATTTTTCCGTAATCAACTAACTCTTTTGATTTCCCGCTTTCACAGTCTGTTACCGTAATGCGCCATGAGGGGCTAAAAGCAACCTCTGATGCACTTTTGTCACTGATTATGAAATCCTCTTTTGTGGCATTGAAAGTTAACCAGGTAAAGCCGTCAGGCACTTTAGAAAGTTTTACATTGAAATACGATGTGAAACATGTAACGAAAACAAAAAAAGACAGAGCTATTCCCAATACAATTAAACCTCCATGACTGACCTCGGGCACTTTTTTAATACTTACCCGAATAGAGAAGAAACGTACTAGCCATCTGGGTAATCCTGCTTTTTTAAACAGTCTGTCAGTTCCCTCAATCGGTTTGTTTAGGTGATTTATGATTGATTTTAGGATGACAATAGCAACACTTAAAACCGAGGTGATTATTGTTATTCCTTCCTTACTAAATAATCCGCTATCAGCCTGAACGTTCAAAGTAATTCTCCTTCTGATATGTCTGTATGTTCCTGCAATTTTTGTATCATTCATCAGACAATATGAAAAGTTAGCTCAGAAATTATTTGCTGACATCATATCGTTATGGATACACAATTCACCGAAATCATGCGCCTCATCACCAACCTGATCCGCACCGGCACCGTGTCCGATGTGGACACGGTCAACTGGCTGTGCCGGGTGAAAACGGGCGACCTTGAAACCAACTGGATTAACTGGCTCACCTGCCGCGCCGGTAATACCCGCACGTGGTGGCAGCCCTCGATCGGCGAGCAGGTTCTACTGCTGAGCCTCGGCGGCAATCTTGAAACCGCGTTTGCGCTGCCGGCCATTTATTCCGACGCCTTCCCACCCCCCGATTATTCAGAGAACGGCAGCACCACCGTGTTCAACGACGGCGGCTGGTTCCAGTACGAGCCGGACACCGGCCAGCTGCTGATTAAGAACATCAAAAGCGTGCGCATTGAGGCCGCCGACGGGATTCAGCTGATCACCGACCAACTGGGCGTTGATGCCAGCCAGACGCTGATTAACAGCCAGACCGTGATGAACGGCGACGTAACGCAGGGCGGCGGCGATATGAGTTCTAACGGCGTGGTAGTCGATAAGCATAAACACGGCGGCGTGAAGTCTGGCGGCGACACATCTGGAGGCCCGCAATGATGTATCTCGGCATGAACCGCGACACCGGCGCAGCCATCAACGACACCGAGCACATCCGCCAGAGCGTGCGCGACATCCTGATCACACCGGAAGGTAGCCGCATCGGGCGACGGGAATACGGCTCGCTGCTGTCGGTGCTGATTGACCAGCCGCAGAACGACGTGGTGCGCCTGCAGGTGATGGCGGCGGCCTATACCGCGCTGAGCCGCTGGGAGCCACGCATCCGCCTCAGCTCTTTGAATATTACCACCGCCTTTGATGGCTCCATGGTGGTTGAGCTGACCGGCCAGCGCGCCGACGGCTCACCGCTCGCAATGTCCGTTCCAACGGGGGTGAACAGTGGCAGTAATTGACCTTTCGCAGCTGCCCGCACCGGAAGTAATTGAGGTGCCGGATTTTGAAACACTGCTGGCCGAGCGCAAGGAAGCGCTGATTGCGCTTTATCCGGCGGATGAGCAGGCCGCCATCCGCCGCGTGCTGGCGCTGGAGTCCGATCCTGTCGTTAAGTGCCTGCAGGAAAGCGTTTATCGCGAAATCCTGCTGCGCCAGCGCATCAACGAGGCGGCGCAGGCCGTTATGGTGGCTTACGCGCTCGGCAGCGACCTCGACCAGCTGGCCGCGCGCAGCAACGTGCAGCGCCTGACCGTCACCCCGGCCAACCCGGACGCCGTGCCACCGGTGGGTGCGGTGATGGAATCCGACGACGCGCTGCGCGTGCGCGTGCCGGATGCGTTTGAGGGCTTATCGGTTGCCGGTCCGACGGCGGCCTACGAGTTTCACGCCCGCAGCGCGGACGGGCGGGTGCAGGACGTGTCCGCCATCAGCCCGTCACCGGCGACGGTGCTTGTCACCGTGCTGAGCCGCGAGGGCAACGGCGCGGCCCCCGATGACTTACTGAGTACAGTGGACAAAGCGCTGAATGACGACACCGTGCGCCCGGTGGCGGACCGCGTGACCGTGCAGCCTGCCACCATCAACGACTACCGCGTGCAGGCGAAGCTGCACCTGTTTGACGGCGTGGCCGCCGCGCCCTGTCTGGAAGCGGCAAACGAACGGCTGGCTGCCTACCTCATCGAGCAGAAAAAGCTGGGGCGCAGCGTGCGCCGTGAGTCCTACGGGGCGGTGATGCGCGTGGCCGGTGTGGACTGGGTGGACATCACCGAACCGGCTGAGGACATCATCATGGACCGTACCCAGGCGGGCAACTGCACCGGCACGGACATCAGCGTGGCGGATGACGGGGTGATGGCATGAGTAACAGCCTCTTACCGCCCGGATCATCCGCGCTTGAGCGCCGTCTGGCGCAGGCGTGCGGCGGAATCTCCGGCCTGAACGTGCCGCTGCGCGACCTGTGGAACCCGGACAGCTGCCCGGAAAGTTTCCTTCCCTATCTCGCCTGGGCGTTTTCGGTGGACCGCTGGGACGAAAGCTGGTCGGAAAGCGTGAAGCGTAAGGTGGTGAAGGACGCGTTTTACATCCATCAGCACAAGGGCACCATCAGCGCGATCCGGCGCGTGGTGGAGCCGTTCGGGTTTCTGATCCGCGTGATTGAGTGGTGGAAGAACGGGGAGGCACCCGGCACGTTTCGCCTGGACATCGGCGTGCAGGACGAGGGGATTACGGAGGAAACCTATCAGGAGCTGGAGCGGCTAATCAGCGATGCCAAGCCCTGCAGCCGCCATCTGGTCGGGATGTCCATCAACCTGCAGACCAGCGGCCCGTATTTTGTCGGCGCAGGCACCTACATCGGCGAAGAAATCACGGTTTATCCCTACATCAACGAAACCATTATTTCCGGCGGCACCGCGTACGACGGCGGGGCGCTGCACATTATTGACACAGTGAGAGTGAACCCATGAGCGCAAAATTCTACACCCTGCTGACGGACATCGGCGCGGCAAAGCTTGCCAGCGCTGCCGCCCTCGGCGTGCCGCTGAAAATCACGCAGATGGCCGTGGGCGACGGCGGCGGCGTGCTGCCCACGCCGAGCGCGCAGCAGACGAAGCTGATTGCGGAGAAGCGCCGCGCTGACCTGAACATGCTGTATATCGACCCGCAGAACAGCAGTCAGATTATCGCCGAGCAGGTTATCCCGGAAACCGAGGGCGGGTGGTGGATCCGTGAGGTCGGCCTGTTCGACGACACGGGCGCGCTGATTGCCGTGGGCAACTGCCCGGAGAGCTACAAGCCGCAGCTGGCCGAGGGCAGCGGGCGCACACAAACCGTGCGCATGGTGCTGATTACCAGCAGCACCGACACCATCACGCTAAAAATCGACCCGGCGGTGGTGCTGGCGACGCGTAAATACGTTGATGACAAGGTGCTGGAGCTGAAGGTGTACGTGGACGACCTGATGGCGAAGCACCTCGCCGCAACCGACCCGCATACGCAGTACGCACCAAAGGAAAGCCCGACGCTCACCGGCACGCCGAAAACGCCAACGGCGGCAGCGGGCAATAACTCGCAGCAGATTGCCAGCACCGCTTTTGTGGTGGCGGCGCTTCAGGTGCTGACCTCCGGCGCGCCGGGTACGCTGGACACATTCAAAGAGCTGGCGGCGGCCATCAATAACGATCCGAACTTTGCCACCACCACCGCTAGTGCGCTGGCGCTGAAGGCACCGCTTGCAAGCCCCGCGCTGACCGGCACGCCAACGGCACCGACGGCGGCGCAGACGGTGAACAACACGCAGCTGGCGACCACGGCGTTTGTGAAAGCGGCGATTGCTTCACTGGTGGCATCGTCACCGGCGGCGCTTGATACCCTGAAGGAGTTGGCCGACGCGCTCGGCAACGATCCGAACTTTGCCACTACCATGACCAATGCACTGGCCGGGAAGATGGACATTGCGAAGAACGGCAGCGATATCGCCGACGTGGCGGCTTTTTTGCGGAATCTGGGGCTGGGCGATGCGGCGAAACGGGCAGTAGGAACGGGCGCAAATCAGGTGCCCGATATGAATTCGTTTGCATCAGGGCGGGCCGGGGAAATTTCCTGGTTCAAGTTTCCCGGCGGACTCATCATCCAGCATGGCAACGTCACTGTTCAGGGCGGCGGCAGTACTTTTACCCTGCCGGTTGCTATGGGTGACAGTGGTTACACCGTTATAGCCATGGACACCGATCCCACTCCGGGAAGCGGTCAGATTATTGCAGGGCAGGCTCTGACGGCAACGTCATTTCATTTGCACGCGCTGCGACAGGGGACGGGAACCGTGTTTATAGATGGTGCTTCAGGTGCGACCTATTTTATGGCCATTTCGAGGGGGCAGTTATGAAGATTTACAGCTCGGCAGGTGAGCGTGGTTTTTTCATCGAAGGTGTTAATGACATCATCCCTGATGACTCACTGGTAATCGACAAAAATACTTATGATGATTTACTTGAGAAGAACCAGAAAATGGGGCTTCAGATTGACTTTGCGGTGTTTCCTCCCGCCTGCCGTGAAGTGGTTTTAACCAGAGAGGAAATAATTAAAAAAACGGAATTGTACAAATCCACATTGATCGATTCTGCCGGGAAAACTATCAGCCTCTGGCAGACAAAATTACTCCTTGGACGTATCAGTGATGAAGAGAAAGTGAGCCTGAACGCCTGGCTTGATTATATCGACTCGCTGCAGGCACTTGACGTAAGTTATGCCCCGGACATCAACTGGCCTCAGGTGCCAGAGTAAGAAACAGGCCCGATTCGGGCCTGTTTCTTTTGTGTCATCCGCCGTACAACGCCCACAGGATGCGCCCGCGCGCGCTACCTTTCACCATAGCGGAACCCCTTCACAGGAGAACCGCCATATGGCACAGGATTATCACCACGGCGTGCGCGTTGAGGAAATCAACGAGGGCACCCGAACCATTACCACCATCAGCACGGCGATTGTCGGGCTGGTCTGCACCGGCGACGACGCCGACGCGGCCACGTTCCCGCTTAACCGTCCGGTACTGCTGACCGACGTCCTAACCGCCAGCGGCAAGGCGGGCGAGTCCGGCACGCTGGCCCGCTCGCTGGATGCCATCGCCGACCAGACCAAACCCGTCACCGTCGTGGTGCGCGTGCCGCAGGGCGAAACGGAAGCCGAAACCACCGCCAACATCATCGGCGGCGTGACCGACGGCCAGCGCACCGGCATGAAGGCATTGCTGGCCGCGCAGGCGGTGTGCGGCGTCAAGCCACGCATCCTCGGCGTGCCGGGGCACGACACGCAGGCCGTTGCAACCGAGCTGCTGAGCGTGGCGCAGAGCCTGCGCGGCTTTGCCTACCTGTCGGCGTACGGCTGTAAGAGCGTGGAGGAGGCGATTGCCTACCGCGCGAACTTCAGCCAGCGCGAGGGCATGCTCATCTGGCCTGACTTCATCAACTTTGACGCCGTGCTGAAAGCGGACGCGACGGCCTTCGCCACCGCCCGCGCGCTCGGCCTGCGCGCCAAAATCGACGAGCAGACCGGCTGGCACAAATCCCTGTCGAACGTCGGCGTGAACGGCGTTACCGGCATCTCAAAAGACGTGTTCTGGGACCTGCAGGATCCGGCTACCGACTCCGGCCTGCTGAACCAGAACGACATCACCACGCTTATTCGTAAAGACGGCTTCCGCTTCTGGGGTTCGCGCTGCCTGAGCGATGACCCGCTGTTTGCGTTTGAGTGCTACACCCGCACCGCTCAGGTGCTGGCCGACACCATGGCCGAGGCGCACATGTGGGCGGTGGACGGCCCGCTGAACCCGTCGCTGGCCCGCGACATTATCGAGGGCATCCGCGCCAAGCTGCGCAGCCTCGTGAGCCAGGGCTATCTCATCGGCGCGGACTGCTGGCTGGACGAGAGCGTGAACGACAAGGACACGCTCAAGGCGGGCAAGCTGCTGATTGACTATGACTACACGCCGGTGCCCCCGCTGGAAAACCTGCTACTGCGCCAGCGCATCACCGATCAGTACCTGGTCGATTTCGCCAGCCGCGTCAGCGCATAAGGAGACTGAATCATGGCATTACCCCGCAAGCTCAAGCACCTGAACCTGTTCAACGCAGGCAACAACTGGCAGGGGCTGATTGAGTCCGTGACGCTGCCAAAAATCACCCGCAAGTTCGAAAAGTATCGCGGCGGCGGCATGGCCGGTGCGGTGGACATCGACATGGGCCTGGACGACGGCGCGCTGGACACGGAATTTACCTGCGGCGGCGTTGAGGCGCTGCTGTTCAGGCAGATGGGCACCCTGACCGTGGACGGCGTGCAGCTGCGCTTTACCGGCTCCATTCAGCGCGACGACACCGGCGAGGTGCAGGCGGTGGAGCTGGTGACGCGTGGCCGCCACAAGGAGCTGGACTCCGGCGAGTGGAAGACCGGCGAATCCAGCACCACCAAAGTGTCGGGCACCAACAGCTACGCGAAGCTGACCATTAACGGCGAAGTGCTCTACGAGATTGACCTGGTGAATATGGTTCACATCGTGGACGGCACGGACCTGATGGAAGCGCACCGCAACGCGCTCGGCCTGTAATTAATCCGGCAGGGCAAACCCTGCCGCCTTTACCCTTTTAGCGAGACATCATCATGACCGACAAAACTACCGAAAAAACCGTTGAGCTGGACACCCCGATCCTGCGCGGGAAAACCGAGATTAAGAGCGTCATCGTGCGCAAGCCGCAGTCCGGCGCGCTGCGCGGCACGCGCCTGCAGGCGCTGATGGACATGGACGTCAACGCGATGATCACCGTGCTGCCACGCGTCACCACCCCGGCGCTGACCGTGCAGGAAATCACCGAGATGGACCCCGCCGATCTGGTGAGCCTGTCGGTTGAGGTGGTCACTTTTTTACTGAAGAAGTCGGTGCTGTCGGATTTAGCGACGGCCTGACGGTTGACGATCTGGTGGCGGACATCGCCACCGTCTTTCACTGGCCTCCGTCCGTTACCGAGTTCATGACGCTGACCGAGGTACTGGAATGGCGGCATAAGGCGATAATGCGACACGGGACCAGCGATGAGTGATAAAGACTTGCGCCTGCAGGTTGTTCTTAACGCGGTAGACAAACTGACCCGCCCCTTCCGTTCTGCAAAGGCCAGCACCCGCGAGCTGGCCGATTCACTGCGCACCGCGCGCGCCAGCCTGAAAGATTTAGACGCGCAGGCCGCGCGCATCGACGGCTTCCGCAAAGCCCGCTCGCAGCTTGCCATCACCGCAAACAATCTTAAGGGCGCGCGCGAAGAGGCGGCAAAGCTGGCGACGCAGTTCAGCGCAACTAACCGGCCCACCGCCGCGCAGGCGAGGGTGCTGGAGCAGGCGAAGAACCGCGTGCGCGAGCTGCAGCAGAGCTATAACGGCCTGCTGGGTTCGGTGCAGCGCCAGCGCGCGGCGCTCACCGAGTCCGGCATTGATACCAAAAAGCTGAGTCAGGCACAGCGCGACCTGAAGGGCCGCGCGGACGAGGCGCGCGCGGCGATTGACCGCCAGCAAAAGTCGCTCAAGCGGCTCGGCGAGCAGCAGGCGAAGCTCAACGCGGTGCGGGAGCGCCACGCCCGATCGCTGGAGGTGCGCGATAAAATTGCCGGTGCCGGTGCGGCGACCACCGTCGCCGGGCTGGCGATGGGCGCGCCGGTGATGGCCGCCGTGAAGGCGTCGGCGGACATGGAAGACGCCATGAAGGGCGTGGCGAAGCAGGTTAACGGCCTGCGCGACAACGACGGCAACCGAACGGCTCAGTTCTACGACATGCAGGCCGCCATCAAGGCCGCCAGCGAGCAGCTGCCGATGGACAACGGCGCGATTGACTACGCCGCGCTGGTCGAGGGCGGGGCGCGCATGGGCGTGACCAACCAGAACGATTCCTACGAGGACCAGAAGCGCGACCTGCTGGCGTTTGCCACCACGGCGGCGAAGGCGTCCACCGCGTTTGAGTTGCCCGCCGGTGAGCTGGCCGAGGGGCTGGGCAAGATTGCGCAGCTCTACAAAATCCCCACGCGCAACATCGAGCAGCTGGGCGACGCGCTGAACTACCTGGACGACAACGCGATGTCCAAGGGATCGGACATTATCGACGTGCTGCAGCGCATGGGCGGCGTGGCGGACAGGCTGGACTACCGCAAGGCCGCCGCGCTCGGCTCCACGTTCCTGAGCCTTGGCGCGACGGCGGAAACCGCCGCCAGCGCGGCGAACGCCATGGTGCGCGAACTCTCCGTTGCCACCATGCAGGGCAAGTCCTTTATGGGCGGCATGGCGCTGCTGAAGCTCGATCCGAAACAGATTGAGAAGCAGATGACTACCGACGCGATGGGCACCATTCAGCGCGTGCTGGAAAAGGTGAACAACCTGCCCGCCGACAAGCGTCTTACCGCAATGACCATGGTATTTGGCAAGGAGTTCGGCAAGGACGCGGCGAAGCTCGCCAACAACATGCCGGAGCTGCGACGCCAGCTGCTGCTGACGCAGGGCAACGCGGCCAGCGGCTCCATGCAGAAAGAGTCCGACATCAACAAGGACTCGCTGTCCGCGCAGTGGCTGCTGGTGAAAACCGGCGCGGCCAACACGCTGAGCAGCCTCGGCGACACGCTGCGCACGCCGCTGATGGAAATCATGGACGCGGTGAAGCGCGTCACCGGCACCATGCGCCGCTGGGTGGAGTCGAACCCGGAGCTGGTCGGCAGGCTGATGAAAATCGCCGCCGTGGTGGCAACGGTTACGCTGGCGCTCGGCACGCTTGCCGTGGGCATGGCCGCCGTGCTGGGACCGATGCTGATGCTGCGCTTCGGATTAAACATGCTCGGCCTGAAGGGGCTGGCGACGCTCTCGCCGCTGCTGGGCGGGCTGGGCAAGGCATTCGCAAAACTGGCACCCGGTCTGGCGTCGTCCGGCGACGGCATCAAAAAGCTGTTCTCACTGTTCAGCGGCGGCGAGGCCGGGGAATCGGTGAACTGGCTGGAGAAAATCCGCGACGCGCTGGCGTCCCTGCGCGGCGGTGACGATGACGACGAGGGCGGCGGCATTCTCAACGCCTTCCGCGAGGGGGCGCTGGAGAAAATTAAGGAGAAGGCGCAGGACGCCGGGCAGACGCTGGTTGCCTCCTTCCGTAATCCGATGGCCGGTGTGCGGGCGCTGGGCGCGCAGGTACGCGGGCTGGCCGGTGCCGCCCTTGCGCCGCTGGCCGCCTCGGTGCGCGGTGCCGGTGGCGCGCTGATGTGGCTGGTGAAGTCGCCGCTGGCGCTGCTGCGCACGGTGCTGACCGGCGTAATCTGGGCGCTCGGCGCGCTGCTGAGTCCCGTCGGGCTTGCCGTGGCGGCGCTTGCCGGGGTGGCGCTGGTTATCTGGAAATACTGGGCGCCGATTAAGGCATTTTTAGGCGGTGTGGTGGACGGCTTCAGGGCCGCCGCCGGTCCCATCAGCGAGGCGTTTTCACCGCTGCAGCCGGTTTTTCAGTGGATAGGCGATAAGGTACAGGCGCTTTTCGGCTGGTTTAAAGACCTGCTGACGCCGGTACATTCCACCGCCGACGAGCTGAAGAACGCCGCCGAAATGGGCAGGCAGTTCGGGCAGTGGCTTGCCGACGGGCTGAACATGGTGATGCACCCGCTTGACTCACTTAAGGCCGGTCTCAACGATCTCCTGGACAAGTTCGGCCTCGTCAGCAAGGCGTCGGCTGGCACGAAGCTGCCGCAGGCACCGCAGGCGGCCAGCGTCAGCGCGGGCGGGGTGAAACTGCCAGCGGGCGGCTTCCCGGCGTTTGCGGGCATGTACGACACCGGCGGCAACATTCCGGCGGGCCAGTTTGGCGTCGTGGGTGAAAACGGGCCGGAAATCGTGGGCGGGCCGGTGAGCGTGACGAGCCGGAAACGCACCGCGCAGCTGGCAGCCATGGCGGCGATGACGCTCGGCATATCTGCCGGAACGGCGGAGGCGAAGCCGCTGCACCCGCTGAGCCTGCCCGCGCAGGCGTACCGGCAGGACGCGCCGCGCCAGCAGTCCGGCACAAGCGCCGCGCCCGTAAGCATTCACGCGCCTATCACTATCGTGCAGCAGCCGGGCCAGAACGCGCAGGACGTGGTGGACGAAGTGATGCGCAGGCTGGAAGCAAAAGAGCGGCAGGCGCAGTCCCGCGCCCGCAGCAGCTACCGTGACCGTGGAGGGTTTGAATAATGATGATGACGCTGGGCCTGTTTGTTTTCATGCTCAAGACGGTGCCGTATCAGGAGCTGCAGCTCCAGCGCAGCTGGCGCTTCCCGTCGAATAGCCGCGTGGGCGTGCGCCCGGCGCTGCAGTTCCTTGGCCCGGACAACGACACCATTACGCTGTCGGGCGTGCTGCTGCCGGAAATCACCGGCGGCAGGCTGTCGCTGTTCGCGCTGGAGCAGATTGCCGAGCTGGGGCGCGCGTGGCCGCTGATTGAGGGCAGCGGCACGATTTACGGCATGTTCGTGATCGAGAGCCTGAGCCAGACCAAGGCAGAGTTCTTCAGCAACGGCGTGTGCCGGCGGATTGAGTTCACGCTCACGCTGAAGCGCACCGATGAATCGCTGGGTGAAATGTTCGGCAGCCTCAGCGATCAGCTGTCGGCCATGCAGGGCGCGGCCGGTAAAGTGGGCGCGGCAGTGGGCGGGCTGTTCTCATGATGGCGGGCAGCTGGATTAACGGGCAGGCGAACGCGCCCGCCTTCAGGCTGACGCTTGCCGGGGCGGATGTTACACAGAAAATTGAGCAGCGGCTCATCAGCCTGACGCTGACCGATAACCGCGGCTTTGAGGCGGACCAGCTGGACATTGAGCTGGACGACGCGGACGGGCAGCTGCTGATGCCGCGCCGGGGCGTTGAGCTGTCGCTGGCGCTGGGCTGGAAAGGGGAGGCGCTTTTTCCGAAAGGCACCTACACCGTGGACGAAATCGAGCACAGCGGCACGCCGGACCGGCTGACCCTGCGCGCGCGCAGCGCGGACTTCCGCCAGACGCTGAACACCAAGCGCGAGAAGTCGTGGCACCAGACCAGCGTCGGCGAGGTGGTGAAAGAGATTGCCGGGCGCCACAAGCTCAAAACGGCGATAGGCGACGACGTGGCGAAAATGTCGCTCGATCACATCGACCAGACCAACGAGTCAGACGCCAGCTTTTTAATGCGCCTGGCGAAACAGTGCGGGGCGGTGGCGTGCATCAAGGACGGCAACCTGCTGTTTATCCGGCAGGGGCAGGGCAAAACGGCCAGCGGCAAAGTGCTGCCCGCCATCACCCTCGTGCGTAAAGACGGCGATGGCCATCGCTTTACCCTGGCTGACCGGGACGCCTACACCGGCGTGATCGCGAGCTGGCTGCACACCCGCGAGCCGGATAAAAAACCGGAAGCCACGGTGAAGCGTAAGCGCCGCAAGCCAGCTGCGCAGAAGAAGGAGCCGGAGGCGAAGCAGGGCGACTATCTGATCGGCACGGATGAAAACGTCCTGGTGCTGAGCCGCACCTATGCGAACCGGGCCAACGCCGAGCGCGCCGCAAAAATGCAGTGGGAACGGCTGCAGCGCGGTGTGGCAACGTTCTCTATTCAGCTGGCACGTGGCCGGGCCGATCTCTACACCGAAATGCCGGTGAAGGTCAGCGGGTTCAAACAGCAGATTGATGCGGGTGAGTGGATTATCACGACCCTTACGCACGGGCTGAGCGCGGAGAATGGTTACACGACCAGCATTGAGCTTGAAGTGAAAATAGATTCACTTGAAATGGAATAGTGCTATCTCAAAAGGGTTAAATTGAGTAATATTTATCTCAATTGGGGTTTGGAGACGACATTATGATGAATTGCCCTTTGTGCGGGAATGCCGCACATACCCGCAGCAGCTTTCAAGTATCAGCAACAACTAAAGAACGTTATAACCAGTGCCAGAACATCAATTGCAGCTGTACGTTTAAATCTCATGAAACGGTTTCTGAGATCATTATGAAACCGGGAACGATTAAGCCAGCACCTCCGCATCCTGGGAGAAACCAGCAGCAACCATTGTGGCTATGATTTTGGTTAAAAATTTGACTTTACTATAACTAGTAAAATATTTCCTAAATAAGAAAAAAAGGAATTTTTAGGGATAAGGTGCAACTAAGTATGGCTGCACCTGAATAATTGTGATTATAAAGTTAACATGATTTGATGCTTTTTCTCTTCAGACCCTACTGCCTACATATTCTAAAATGTTTGGTAATTTATTAGGATACTTATCTTTTAATTCAAGAAGCTTACCATAGAATAAGTCTTCTTTAGTGTTTGGAAACATGTATGCTGGCTGCTTTTTACCATTGTAATCAAAGTCTGCATCAAGTCTTATTATGAAGTCAAGATCTGTTATTGCTATGTTTCTTTCATTATCCATAATTAATGGTAAGCCGCAATCCTGTCTTAATATTCTTTCTGGATTGTATGTTTTAAATAAATCAAAATCTTTAATTAAAAATTCCGTTTTCGGGACAGATGGATCTCTGAAACAAAAACCATAGATGACTCCTTGGTGTTCGCCTTTAGAAACTTTAGTATGATATGCTTTTCCATCCGATTTATAATTTAATTTATGAGTGGCAAAGAATATGGCTGTCTCAATATCAAAAGATATATCTAACCCGGATGTTTGAGTGGCATAATGTTGCTCAGTGCGCATAAGATCATAGGAATAGTTACTATCTAAATAAATTCGAGGGTTATTAGGTTCAAGTTCATTTAAAAACTTAACAAAACTTCGCTCTTCTTCGGGCTTGATATTAAATGAATAGTTGTGATTACTTTGTCTGTATAATCCTGGAAATATTGATAACTCTTTTCCATCATCGTTAGCTCTAACTGGACTAGGTATTTTTCTCTGGAAATAATATTGTGATGTTTGCCCGCGAAATGAGAGTCGACCTTTATCAATATAGTGTCGTCTTTTTGATTCTGATAAGATGGACTCTATCTCATTGTAATTCTTAACAGTATATTCGTTGAACTGAGTTAGTTTTTCGAACGTATTGTTGCCTCTGATGTAATGAATGAATTCTTGTATATCGAGGTGGCCACTAAATTGTTTGTTCCCATACATTCCATCACCTACAACTTCGTAATTTGTACCAGTGAAAGGATCTAGAGAGTGAACTATTGTATAACCAGAGTCTATCACATCATTTATCATTTCCTCTGGAATGTTTTCATTGCGCATTATTTCTATTAATCTATTGTTGTTATTTTTAATTATCATTCTGCATCTCCATCTTTTACTTTTTATTTGGTTTTTCTTAGTGTATTTAAATATATTAACGCCTTAAACTTAATCTTCGTCATATGCTACATTGCGTCTATACATAGTTATAGGTCTTGAACCGAAGCGGCCCCTTCCATGTCCAAAAATCATTGATATTACAACTAGCAACGACATTACTGTACTGGTAACTACGAACCAATTAATAGAATTGGTTTCTTTAATTGACCTAATGAGATTTTGATCTAATAAGTATTTTACTCCAAGAAGAGCCCATACTAAGACAAAAACACTGCTCACAATTTCATTTATTTTAGAAACTGAATAAGTCTGGGTTGGGTAAACAGTTTTATATAATGGCCCAGTAAAGGCATCTTCAAGTAAATCAACATGAACCTCCCAGTGGCGTTGCCAAGTTTTACTACCTATATTAGTAAAATGCCATGCTAAAGATAACACAAATCCAATGCATATTAAAAAGTACACCTCGACATGATTAAACTTATCTGGCTTGATGTAGTTTTCAGAGGAAATTAGAGCGAAGTATCCAACAAATGTACTTGCTATAAAAGCCCAAAAATATGTTGCTCTTTTCCAATACATTTCAATTTCAAAATTTCTAGTGGCCCAAGCCATTTCGAAAGCTCTCTTGGCTATTTCCGAATCTGTTCCAATCAACTGCTCATAATATTCTCTTTTACTAAGCTTAACTAACTCAGATGGTTTATTTGAAATAAAATATTTAAATATATTCATAAGTTATTAACCTATACGTCTAAATGAAAGGAACGCATTTTGTAGAACAGATTGCAAAAAGCTGCACTCAACTCTTTTTTTTGCTAGAGATGTGTGGTTTTCAGTAATTTTTACGAAAAGGTGAGTTGTATCATCCATTGATTGGTTCTTGTTTCGAAAGTAGCGTAAGCATAATAAGCATATAATTTATCTGAAGACTCTTTTCAAGAGATGAATTTTTACTTTTAGGGTAAAACTTCATACACCAATCGTAGGTCGTTATAGAGTTAACATAAAACCTGCTGCCATTTTGCTGCCAATGGCGAATTCATAAAACAAAAAAGCCACCTCAAAAGGTGGCTTAACTGCATGATTTACATCAATAAATTTGGTGGCCCCTGCTGGGTTTGAACCAGCGACCAAGCGATTATGAGTCGCCTGCTCTAACCACTGAGCTAAGGGGCCAGCGGAGCGGGGATTATAGAGTATCTTGTTGGGGTGATCCAGAGTTCGCCATTTGGATGGCGAAAATTACAGCAATGGCTGAGCCCTTGATCTCAAAAAGAAAAATCCATTATCGCCCGCTTTAACGCGCATATAGCGCTCAATCATCCTCGCTTTTTGAGACCAGACTGACTAAAAAGGTCATCATTGCTATAAATAACGCGATGCTGGCTTGTTTAATGAAATAAAAGGCAATATTGCGCGGCGTGCGTCATCGTAAGTCTGCCAAAGGTCCATGTCTTCCACTGATGGGATGGTCACTAGCTCGCCGGCATCAAGTCCATGCAGGGCCGCTGAGACTAAATCATCTACCTCCATCAGCATTTCTTCGGGAAGGTCATTGATAGATTTACCCGCGCGTTCGAAGATCTCGGTACGTGTCAGACCGGGCAACACAGCCTGCATACGTACGCCACTTTCGGCTAATTCACGATGCATATTGCGCGTTAGGGATAGTACATAAGCTTTGCTGGCGTTATACGCGCCATTCGCAGACTCATTTACCAATGCTAATACCGATGCAATATTCACAATTGTGCCCTTACGGCGCGCTCGAAAGGCCTGCGCGGCACTGTGAGCCAGCTGTGTTAGTGCAACGATGTTTAGGGTCAGCATGGTTTGTATTTTTACGATATCACCATCAACAAATTCGCCTTCTACCGTCATGCCAGCGTTGTTAACCAGTAGCGTGATCAGCTTATTTTCCTGAATTTCTCGCTCGACTTTTTGCACATCATCCTGATGCGTTAGGTCTGCAGTTAATACGCTGACCTCCACGCCGTGCGCCTCGCGCAGAGATCGTGCCAATTGATTAAGTCTGGCTTCATCGCGTGCCACCAGAATGAGGTTGCTTCCGCGTGCTGCTAGCTGTTTGGCATAGGTGGCGCCAATACCACTTGATGCGCCGGTAATCAAAGCCAGTTGTTGTGACATGTTAGGTTCCTCGAGATGATGGTTATCATATTTGCGTAGTTTAATATGACGATCATAATATTTATCGTCAAGCTGGAATATGATGATCGTAATAATTACACTGATTGCCATAAACGATGAGTTAGGGAAGTGGAGATGGAAAAGCTGAGCCACAAAGCACGTACGCGGCAGCGCATCTTGAATGAGGCAGCGGTGGTGATGCGCGAGAGCGGTACTGAAAGCATTGGCGTAGCCGCGCTGATGAAGCGCGTAGGCTTAACGCACGGTGGTTTTTACGCGCATTTCACTTCACGTGAGGATTTGGTACAAGCCGTGATTGCAGAGATGTTTGCCGATTCAGCCCGCCGCTTCGCTACTATTACTGCCTTAAAAGATCCGCTGGAACGATTTAATCAGCTGATTGATAGCTACCTGTCAGAGCAGCATTGTGACTCGCCGGGTGAAGGCTGCCCGCTACCTGCGCTGGTGAGTGAAATGGCGCATCTGCCATTGGATGCGCGCACGCTGTTTTCTCAGCAGCGTGCAGCGATGCGACAGCGTTTAGCGCAGACGCTACGTGAGCTTAATCACCCGCAAGCAGATGACGCCGCAACGACGATTCTGACTGAGATGGTCGGGGCAGTGGCGCTGGCTCGTTCTTGTGCTGATAAAAAGGAAGCAGGAAATTTGCTGGCGCTCAGCCGTCGTTCCGTGAAACAACGTGCCGGAGTGGAGACACCATGAGTGAGCACGATATCCGCGATATCATCGCGCCCGATTTGCAGGTGCTGTTTTGTGGTATCAATCCGGGAAAATCATCAGCACATACCGGTTATCACTTCGCGCATCCTGGCAATCGCTTCTGGAAAGTAATCTATCAGGCGGGATTTACCCGGGAGTTACTTAAGCCCGAGCAGGAGCAGCGACTCATGGAAACCGGCTGTGGTATCACCATGCTGGTGGAGCGTCCGACGGTGCAGGCCAACGAACTGGATGGTGATGAGTTACGTGACGGTGGTTCACGTTTGCAGCACAAGATTTTGCATTATCAACCGCGCGCGTTGGCGGTATTGGGCAAGGACGCCTTTCAGAAGGCGTTTCGTCAGCGCAAAGTGGAGTGGGGCGAGCAGCCGCAAATGTTGGGTAAGACGCGATTATGGGTGTTGCCCAATCCCAGCGGTCTAAATCGTGCGACGCTGGAAGAGATGGCGGCATCCTATCGTCAGCTGCATGATTGGCTACAGGGCAATAGGTAAAAATGCGGTTCTGCAGATAATAAAAAACCCCGGCAAGCCGGGGTTTTTCGTCTCGACGCTGATTAATCGTCGAGGAAGCTACGCAGCACTTCAGAGCGGCTTGGATGACGCAGTTTACGCAGCGCCTTCGCTTCAATCTGACGAATACGCTCACGCGTTACATCAAACTGTTTGCCTACCTCTTCCAGCGTGTGGTCGGTGTTCATATCGATACCGAAACGCATACGCAGAACTTTCGCTTCACGCGCGGTCAGGCCAGCCAGCACATCGTGGGTGGCTGAGCGCAGGCTTTCCGAGGTAGCGGAATCCAGCGGCAGCTCCAGCGTGGTGTCTTCGATAAAATCGCCCAGATGCGAATCTTCATCATCACCAATCGGCGTCTCCATCGAGATAGGCTCTTTAGCGATTTTCAGCACTTTGCGGATCTTATCTTCTGGCATCAGCATGCGTTCGGCCAGCTCTTCAGGCGTCGGCTCACGACCCATCTCTTGCAGCATCTGACGCGAGATACGATTGAGTTTGTTGATGGTCTCAATCATATGCACCGGAATACGGATGGTACGTGCCTGGTCCGCGATGGAACGGGTGATAGCCTGACGAATCCACCAGGTGGCGTAAGTTGAGAACTTATAACCACGACGGTATTCAAACTTATCAACCGCTTTCATCAGGCCAATGTTGCCTTCCTGAATCAGATCGAGGAACTGCAGACCACGGTTGGTGTATTTCTTAGCGATAGAAATAACCAGACGCAAGTTTGCTTCAACCATCTCTTTCTTCGCACGACGCGCTTTGGCCTCGCCGATAGACATGCGACGGTTGATGTCTTTGACCTGCTCGATGGTCAAGCCGGTTTCCTCTTCGATCTGCTGCAGTTTGTACAGCGAACGATTCACATCATCTTCAACTTCGAGCAGTTTTTCCGACCAAGGCTTATTCATGGCCAGCGCGGCTTTGAACCAGCTTGGATTGGTTTCATTGCCGGTAAACAGCGTGATGAAGTTCTTCTTCGGCATTTTGCACAGTTCAATACACAGCTTCATGATCAGGCGCTCTTGCGTACGCACGCGCTCCATCATTTCACGCATATTGTTCACCAGGTAATCGAATTGCTTCGGTACCAGGCGGAACTGTTTAAATACTTCAGACAGATTTTGGATTTCAGCGACGGCGTCTGCGTGGCTGCGACCTTTAGCTTTAATTACGGTACGCGTTGTTTCGTACTGCGTACGCAGGTCACCAAACTTCTCGCGAGCCAGTTCTGGGTCGATGGAGTTGTCATCATCAGAACTGTCGTCATCCTCTTCGTCTTCTTCTTCATCATCATCGCGATCTTCCTGCGATAACTCAGAACCAACGTGAGTCGCGGTCGGCGCAATATCTTCTTCGGCGTTAGGATCGATAAAGCCGATGATTAAATCAGACAGGCGAGAGTCGCCCGCTTCTACGCGATCGTACTGATCGAGCAAATAGGTGATCGCTTCCGGATATTCGGCAACAGAGCATTGAACCTGGTTGATACCGTCTTCGATGCGCTTAGCGATGTCAATTTCGCCTTCACGCGTCAGCAGTTCAACGGTACCCATTTCACGCATATACATGCGCACCGGGTCGGTGGTACGGCCAATTTCAGATTCAACACTGGATAAAACCTGAGCGGCGGCTTCTGCAGCATCTTCGTCAGTATCGGAGCTGTTTTCATTCAGGATCAGGTCATCAGCATCAGGCGCTTCTTCAACGACCTGAATACCCATGTCATTAATCATCTGAATGATGTCTTCGATCTGATCGGAGTCGACGATATCTTCCGGCAGATGGTCATTGACCTCAGCATAGGTCAGATAGCCTTGCTCCTTACCACGGGTGACAAGTAGCTTAAGCTGTGACTGCGGGTTTTGCTCCATAAGACGGTATCCACACTTCTGTTAATTAGATTGGTGTCGGTCGGCGCGAGCCAACTATAACAGTGAAGGCGTTGTGTTTTTGCCGCTGCCTACATCGCGGCCAGGGCCTTTGCCCTCATATAATCGGCACTTAAGCCGCTTGAATTCTGTTCGGTCCTGGCTTACTCGTCATTTTCGTCCCCGGCAGTGCTCGCAATCCTCACGTACTTCAGTACGCTCCGGTTGCTGTGCGCTGGCGGTAACGAAACTGACTTCGACGCCTACGGCCCTTGTTCCGGTTTCGCTTATAAAGAGCCTTGTCCGGATAACGAGTTAGAAAAAGAGCTTTAAGAGCGCTAGCTGTTCTAACTCAGTAAAAATCTTATTTTTTCGCTAATGCCTGGATTAACGCTTTGATTTCACTACGTTCTGATAAATTTGAGCCTTCGGTACGCTGTCGTGCAATCAGTTCTTCTAAACGCAGCTCCAATGCAGAATCAAAAACATGAGTCAGAGAATCTCTAAACTCAGCTTCTGCGTCTTCATCAGTAATAACGTTGTTCCAGGTGGCCAGTGTTTCAAGGGGCTGGCTAAAATTTGTCCCGCGATATAACTCTAGTAGCTGTCCGGTAGTCAGGCCAGGATTCTCTGTACAACGGCTGACTAACTCCACAAATAGCGGTAAACCTGCCATTTTCGACTGCTCCAGTCCATCCAGCGTCGGTACGATGGAGGCGAACTGTGGATTCTGCACTAATAACGCAATCAGCACGCGCATGGTGGTACGCTTCAGCGGTGGTGCAGTGGGCAGCGCGCCACTTTCGGCCAGCTTCGGCATCAGCTTGTCTAACTGGTTATCGTCAAGAATACCGAGTTTATTACCCAGAGTTTGGCGCATATAAATACGCAGCGTTTCACCGGGAATCTGACTAATCAGCGGTAACGCAAGTGTCGCCAGCTTGGTCTTACCATCGCGGGTACTCAAATCTACCTGCGGCATCAGGCTGTCGAACAAAAACGTGGAGAGCGGTGTAGCCTGCTCCATCCGCGCTTCAAAGGCTTCTTTGCCCTCTTTGCGTACCAGCGTGTCTGGATCTTCGCCATCGGGCAAAAACATAAAGCGTAGCTGACGACCATCATTCATGTAAGGCAATGCGGTTTCGAGCGTACGCCATGCTGCTTCGCGTCCGGCGCGATCGCCGTCATAACAGCAAATCACGGTATCCGTTGAGCGGTACAGCAGCTGAACGTGCTCAGCGGTAGTCGAGGTGCCCAGCGATGCTACGGCATAATCGATGCCAAATTGCGCGAGCGCCACCACGTCCATATAACCTTCAACAACCAGCAAACGCGCAGGCTGCGGATGATTTTTTTGCGCTTCATAAAGTCCGTATAACTGGCGGCCTTTATGGAAAATCGGTGTTTCAGGTGAGTTCAGATACTTCGGCGTATCGTTGCCCAGCACGCGACCACCAAAACCAATGACGCGGCCGCGCTTATCGCGGATAGGGAACATCACGCGATCGCGGAAACGATCATAGGTGCGGCCTGAGTCATTGCTGACCAGCATGCCGGCTTCCATCAGTGATTCGCGATCGTCTTTTTGCTGACCAAAACGCTTCAGTGCATTATCCCAGCCGGCGGGCGCATAGCCGATAGCAAAGTGATCGATCACTTCCTGGCTGAGTCCGCGCGTGGCGAGATATTTCTGGGCAGATTGCGCTTGCGGATTACGCAGGCTCTGTTGATAAAAGCCGTTCAGGCCTTCCAGCAACTGATAAAGACTTTGACGCTGATGGCGCTCCATCGGGCTAGGACCGTTGCCCGCTTCATACGGCACTTCTAAGCCGTGAAGCGTGGCCAGCTCTTCAACGCTCTCAACAAATTCCAGACGATCGTGATTCATCAGGAAATCGATGGCGTTGCCCTTGGCACCACAGCCAAAGCAGTAATAAAACTGCTTCTCACCGCTTACGGTGAAAGAGGGCGTTTTTTCGTTATGAAAAGGACAGCACGCGTGATAATTCTTACCCTGCTTTTTCAGCTTAACGCGGGCATCGATAATATCCACGATGTCCGTGCGGGCAAGTAAGTCGTTGATAAATATGCGTGGAATTCGTCCAGCCATAAGCCCCGATTTTTCAGCTCATAAACGACAACAAGCCGCGCTTCCTTTCGGAAAGCACGGCCTTTTACTTGACTCTGTCTGCGTTTATCACGCGGCGGAAGCGAACTTCCGCAAGAAATTAGTACAGACGAGTGCGGCGTGCGTTTTCGCGAGCCAGTTTCTTGGCGTGACGCTTAACTGCAGATGCTTTAGCGCGCTTACGCTCAGTGGTAGGCTTCTCGTAGAACTCACGGCTACGAACTTCTGCCAAAACACCTGCTTTCTCGCATGAACGCTTGAAGCGACGCAGTGCTACGTCGAACGGCTCGTTTTCACGTACTTTAATTACCGGCATGTAACTCTTACCTCGATAAAATTCGGTTTTTGCTGCTGACTGCGGCGCCAGCACATTTCAAAATGGTGCAGCATTTTACTCCAGCCGCGGCTGACTTGTAAAGCACCATGTATAATTTAGAACCAACAGGGGCATTTGCCATCGCGGCTGCCGGTTTTTTCAGGCCGTGGAGTATAGCGCACTCTTTATGCGACAGAAAAACACTTTTTCCTGGCCAAAGTCTCTGGGGTGTGATTTGCCTGTGCTACACTGCGCGCCGCAAGAAGAGGGTGATAAAAGCTATGCGAGTTCTGGGTATTGAAACGTCCTGCGATGAAACCGGCATCGCGATTTATGACGATGCGTCCGGTCTGCTGGCAAATCAATTATATAGCCAGGTTAAACTGCATGCCGATTACGGCGGCGTGGTGCCGGAACTGGCATCGCGCGACCACGTGCGTAAAACCGTGCCGCTGATTCAGGCGGCACTAAAAGAAGCGGGTCTTGAGCCACAACAAATTGATGGTGTTGCCTATACGGCTGGACCGGGCCTGGTCGGTGCGTTGTTGGTGGGGGCAACCATTGGCCGCGCGTTGGCGTTCGCCTGGAATGTGCCGGCGGTGCCGGTCCATCATATGGAAGGGCATCTGCTGGCGCCGATGCTGGAAGAGAATCCGCCTGAATTCCCATTTGTGGCGCTGCTGGTTTCCGGCGGTCACACGCAGTTAATCAGCGTGACCGGTATTGGCGAATATACTTTGCTGGGCGAATCGATTGATGATGCAGCCGGTGAAGCGTTCGATAAAACCGCCAAGCTGCTCGGTCTGGATTATCCCGGCGGGCCAATGTTGTCGCGTATGGCGCAGCAGGGCACGGCAAACCGCTTCAAATTCCCGCGTCCGATGACCGATCGTCCGGGGCTGGATTTTAGCTTCTCCGGGCTAAAAACCTTTGCGGCGAATACCATTCGCGAGCATCAGGGCGACGAACAAGCACGTGCTGATATTGCTCGCGCGTTTGAAGATGCGGTGGTCGATACCTTAATGATTAAGTGCAAACGCGCGCTGGAGCAGACCGGTTTTAAACGTTTGGTGATTGCCGGCGGCGTCAGTGCCAACCGCACGCTGCGTGAGCGGATGGCCGAAATGATGCAAAAGCGCGGTGGCGAAGTGTTTTACGCGCGCCCTGAGTTTTGCACAGATAATGGCGCGATGATCGCTTACGCTGGCATGGTGCGGCTGAAAGGGGGCACGCGTGGAGAACTTGGCGTTAGCGTGCGACCGCGTTGGCCGCTATCCGAATTGCCCGCCATCTAAAACGAAAAAAACCGGCTTTGCGCCGGTTTTTTTATTTCTTCTTCTTCCGTTTCCAGATTTTCGTTTCCTGGCCGCGCCACAGGCGTTGAATGTTGTCGTGATGTCGCAACAGAATCAAACAAGAGAGCATGGAAACGGGGAAGGTAAATTGCGGTTTAAACCACCACACATAAAACGGTGCGATCAGCGCACTGACAATGGCGCCCAGCGATGAATAGCCGCTCAGCAGTACCGTTAACAGCCAGGTACCGGTCATTAATCCCGTTAAATCCCAGCCAATCGGCGCAATTGCGCCAAATGCGGTCGCTACGCCTTTACCGCCGCGAAAACGAAAGAATACCGGATAGATGTGACCAAGGCAGGCGGCAATCGCCGTCAGCCCAAGATAGAGGGGCGCAACGTGCAGCAGGTAGGCGATCCACACTGGGAGCATGCCTTTCGCCACGTCGAAAATAAGTACCGCCGCAGCGGCAGCTTTGCCACCAATGCGCAAAACGTTGGTAGCGCCAGGGTTGCCTGAGCCTTGCGAGCGCGGATCGGGTAAACCAGCCAGTTTACAAACCAGTATCGCACTGGAAATCGAACCGCAAAGATACGCGAAAATAATCATACCAAGCGCGATAGCACTCATAGCTTCGTACCGTTCCTTTTGGGTCGTTTTGTTCTCGATAAGCGTGGATAATACGCATAATCCGCCGGAAGTGGTATCCGGCTTAGCCAAAAACAGAGACTGACATCATGGATATCGTATTTATCGAGCAGCTTACCGTGTTCACGACTATTGGCGTTTACGACTGGGAGCAGGGCATGCAGCAGAAGCTGGTGCTCGATGTCGAACTAGCCTGGGATAACCGCCAGGCCGCCGCCAGCGACGATGTGAATGATTGCCTGAGCTATGCCGATGTCACTGAAGCGATCCTCAATCATCTGCAAGGCCAGCGTTTTGCCCTCGTTGAAAGGGTAGCGGAAGAAATCGCCGTTCTGTTGATGAATCGTTTCAAAACGCCTGGAGTGCGCATAAAGGTAGCAAAACCGGGGGCTATCGCCCAGGCGGGCAGCGTTGGCGTGCGTATTGAGCGCGGGACTATTCCGAAATAAATCTTCCGTGATTGCCATCACAATGAAACCAAACCAAATTATGGTGTGTCTCACTTGAGGCCGCTGCGCTAACTAACAGATCGTGCCCGAATTTCTTAAGGTTTCCTTCAGCGTGGCGCAGGCATAATTTCAGGCGGTAGCCCTTTGCGACCGCCTTTTTACTGTTTAAAACGGATAGAGGAAATAATTTTGATGGCAGACATTCATCAGCTTTGGGTAGCTGCAATCCTGGGGATTGTAGAAGGCCTCACGGAATTCCTGCCGGTCTCTTCCACGGGCCATATGATTATCGTTGGCCACCTGCTGGGCTTTGAAGGCGAAACTGCAGAAACCTTCGAAGTGGTGATTCAGCTGGGTTCAATCCTGGCGGTGGTGGTGATGTTCTGGCGTCGCCTGTTTGGCTTGATCGGCATCCACTTCGGTGAGGTTAAGCACGAAGGCGTCGGCACCGGGAAATTGACGCTGATTCATATTTTGCTGGGTATGGTGCCGGCGGTGGTGATTGGTCTGCTGCTGCACGATCAAATCAAAACGCTGTTTAACCCGATCAATGTGATGTACGCGCTGGTTGTCGGTGGTGTGCTGCTGTTGGTCGCGGAATATTTCAAGCCAAAGCAACCGAAAGCCGTCGGCGTGGACGATATTACTTATCGCCAGGCGTTTATGATTGGCTGCTTCCAGTGTCTGGCGCTGTGGCCGGGCTTCTCGCGCTCGGGTGCAACGATTTCAGGCGGTATGCTGATGGGCGTGAGTCGTTATGCGGCGTCGGAGTTCTCGTTCATTCTGGCGGTGCCGATGATGATTGGCGCTACCGGCCTCGATCTCTATAAGAGCCTCGGATTCCTGACGATACAGGATCTCCCGATGTTTGCCGTTGGTTTTGTCACCGCCTTCATTGTGGCGCTACTGGCAATCAAAGTGTTCCTGGAACTGATCAAGCGTATTTCGTTCGTCTCTTTCGCCATCTACCGCTTCATTGTCGCGGCAGTGGTTTACGCCATCTTTATGTAATGCGTAACACGCGGCCAGTTAAGCTGGCCGCGTGTTAATCAACTCCGCTTGCAGCACCGCAACACGTCGACGCGTTAACTCTTCCCGCACTTCTGCCCCTTTAAAACCTGCGGCCACCACATCTTTGGTTGGCACGGCTTGCGCCAGCGTAAACGCCCGACGTAAATAGTCACCTTGCGGATAAGCCATACTTTCCAGACCTGCACGACCACGCGCATCGGCTTCACTGGTCAGCGCCATCTTTTCCACACGATCGGGCTTGCGCCATGCATCAATACGATCAAACAACGCGATCAGCGCCTCAGCTGGCTGACGCTCAATGGTGTGCACCACATCGTGAAATTCGGTTACCACTAACGCTAAATCACGCACCTGATTGGGCACACGCAGGCGCTGGCACAGCGCTTCAACCAGCGGTACACCCGCCAGGCCATGACCATGATGACTCGGCCATTTCTCTGGAGGCGTTAGCGCTTTGCCAATATCGTGGAATAGCGTGGCGAAACGCACGTCAAGTTGATCGGAAAGCGCAGCCGAGAGGGTGAGCGTCATCAGCGCATGCACGCCAGTATCAATTTCGGGATGCCACTTAATCGGTGCGGGAATGCCGTACAGATTATCGATTTCCGGGAACAGCACCTGCAGCGCACCGCAATCACGCAGCACCTGGAAATAGACCTGTGGATTACGCGTCAGCAGCGATTTTTCCGTCTCTTTCCACACGCGTTCGGCGGTGAGATGCGCCAGTTCGCCACTGCTGGCCATTTCACGCATTAGCGCCTGAGTTTCATCTGCAATGCGGAAATTAAGGTGGGCAAAGCGGGCGGCAAAACGCGCCACGCGTAATACACGCAGCGGATCTTCATTGAAGGCGGCGGATACATGGCGCAGCAGGCGTTGAGCCAAATCGCGTTGACCACCATAAGGATCGATGAGTTCGCCGCTGTCGCTTTGTGCGATGGCGTTGATAGTGAGATCGCGGCGCTGTAAATCTTGCTCCAGCGTGACATCTGGCGCGAATTGCGTCACAAACCCGGTGTAACCGTTACCGCTTTTGCGCTCGGTACGTGCCAACGCATACTCTTCACGGCTACGCGGATGCAGGAAAACTGGAAAATCGCGCCCAACCTGCTGATAACCTTTAGCCAGCATCGTATCGGGCGTAGCGCCCACCACGACCCAATCTCTATCTTTTACCGGCAAACGCAGTAAGGCATCGCGCACTGCGCCACCGACCAGAAACGTCTTCACTCAACCACTCCAGAGGCAAATCAGAAATTGCGTGCTCAACACGCTTGTTACTTTATTGTTGCATACTTTGGCTAAAAATCGGGCACGCCAAAAAGGGGCATCTTACGATCCCCTCAAATAAAAGAACAAATCTGCGTGGAGTATTAGTTCATCCAGCGATCGTTTTTCTTGCGGCGCGGCACCATGTGCGGCAGCAACAGACCCAGCAGCAGACCAACGCCCAGCACGCCGCCGCCATACATAAACCACTGCATGATGATGGTGCGCTGCTTGTCATCCAACTGCACATTGGCGGCACTGACTTTCTTCTGCGCGACAATCAGCTCGTTTTTCAGCTTTTGATTCTCAGCTTTCAGGCCATCAATGGTGCCGTCGCTATTGGCGACTTTGTTCTGCATTTCAGAAGTGCGCTGATTCCAGCTGTTATCAATGTTCGCCAGCTTAGCTGTCAGGTCTTTAACCTGCTGCTCCAACTGCGGCACGCGGGTGCGCAGGCTGGGATTGGCGCTCAGCTGTGACAGTGGGATCCAGTTAGTTTTGCCTTCTGCATCACGAATCTGGCCATATTGCGAGTCGTTGTTGGTTTGCAGCAAGGTCACTTCCTCTCCGGCGTTCAGCTTGCCGATCAGGCGATATTGATCGCCCGGACCGCTGCGCACCCAAGTGGATAATTCATCGGAGATGTAACGCTTTTCGTCAGCAGCATGAGCAGGTGTGACGGCGCTGAAAGCCAGCAAAGAAAGGGCAGCAAGTGTGATTTTTTTCATTCGATGTCGTTTTTTCTTAATGGCGTAAAATTACCGGCACAGTCTGGAGACGCTTCTCATAAATCTGAATGAGAACTATCCTGGTCTCAATCTGGTGCGAAAAGGGTCGTAAAAGCACAAGAAAGCGGAGACAGCGGGCTTCCGGTGCATTACTCTTCGCCAGATTAAACTCGTAAGTGCCAGCAGCGTATTGAATAAAAAATTATGACCATTGAAATCGAATTAAAGTTCATTGCCACACCGCAAGCCGCCGAAAAACTGGCTGAAAAGCTTGCCGCCTGGCCACATCAGCACGTCGCCGCGCGCGATCTGACCAACATCTATTATGAAACCGACGATAACCAACTGCGTCGCTGGGATATGGGCCTGCGTATTCGGGGTGTTGACCAACGCTATGAGATGACGTTAAAAGCCGCCGGTAAGACCGTTGGCGGTCTGCATCAACGTCCGGAATACAACGTCGATATCACTGAGCCGCAGCTGGATATTGCGCGCCTGCCGGCAGAGATCTGGCCACAGGGCACCGATGTCGCCCTGCTGCAATCGCGGCTGGAACCACTGTTCAGCACACACTTCCAGCGTGAAGCCTGGCTGGTGCAGTTTGGCGACAGTGAAATTGAGGTCGCGTTTGACCGCGGCGCAGTAACAGCGGGTGAGTTCAGTGAGCCGCTTTATGAAGTCGAGCTGGAGCTCAAAAGCGGTCAGCGCGCAGATATATTGAAATTTGCCGAAGCGCTTATCGCCATGGGGGGATTACGTCTCGGCAGCCTGAGTAAAGCAGCACGCGGTTATCAACTGGCACAGGGCAACCTGCCACGTCCACGTCGTCCACTTCCGCTGCAGAAGATTGCCGCCAAGGCTTCGGTAGAGCAGGGCATGATTAATGCCGTGACCGCTGCGCTGAATCATTGGCAATATCATGAGGAAGTGTGGCTGCGCGGCAATAAAGAAGCTAAAGCGTCGGTGGTTGAAGCGCTGGAAACGCTGCGCCAGGCATTCTCGCTATTCGGTGCATTGGTGCCGCGCAAGGCGAGCAGCGATCTGCGACAGCAATTAACCCGTCAGGAAGAGCTGCTGGCCGACGAAGAGATAAATGCCGAGGCCGCATGTTTCTCATCCATCTCCGTTGAAGCTCAGTTAGCGCTTACTCACTGGCTCGTTGAGTCACAATGGCAAAGCTGGCTCGATGACAAGAGCAAAAGCAAGCTGCAGGGATCGTTCAAACGTTTTAGCGACATTATGCTGAGCCGTATTGCGGCCGATCTCAGAGAAACCTTCGTCGACGTGCAACTCTTTAATGAGTTCCAGGATAAAGCCACACGTTTGAATCGCCAGCTGCTGGCGGTGAACTTGCTGGCGGGTGCTTATCCAGCTGAAGAGGTAAACAGTTGGCTGGAAGGCTGGCTGGAGCTGCAGCATGCCATTCGCATCAAGCAAAATCACGGTTTGATTCAGCTGGTTAATCTGGCAATTAAAACCACGCCGTTCTGGCTTAACAGCGGAACCAAACGCTAACGAAAAATCCAATCAGGGAGAGAAGATGTTGTTACCGTTACCGGCGCTAATGCAGGCGCAGTTAGCTAATGTGGTAGAGAGACTTAATTTGCCGCCCTCAGCGTTCACGCCAGAGCAGGCAGGTGCGCTGACCTTTAGTGACTTTATCCTTGATAACCTGCAGCAGCATCCCGAATGGTGGCAGCATCTGCAGCAACAAGCCCCTGCGCCGGATGAGTGGCAGCATTACGCCCGCTGGCTGAGCGATGCGTTGCAATCTGTTGATAATGAAACCTCCCTGATGCGTGAACTGCGATTGTTCCGCCGTCATATGCTGGTGCGAATCGCCTGGATGCAGGCGCTGCAGCAATCCAGCACCGAACAGAGTTTGCAACAACTGAGCTCGCTGGCGGAGATTCTCATCGCCGCGGCGCGCGATTGGGTTTGGCAGGATTGCAGCCGTGATTTCGGTACGCCTTGCAATGCTGCCGGTGAAGCCCAGCCAATGCTGATTCTTGGCATGGGTAAACTCGGCGGCTGCGAGCTTAACTTCTCATCTGATATCGATCTGATTTTTGCCTGGCCGGAAAACGGCGTGACGCAGGGCGGTCGGCGCGAGCTCGATAATGCGCAATTCTTTACGCGCATGGGGCAGCGGCTCATTAAAGTATTGGATCAGCCAACGGTGGATGGATTTGTCTACCGCGTTGATATGCGGCTACGTCCCTTCGGCGACAGCGGTCCGCTGGTGCTGAGCTTTGCTGCACTGGAAGATTATTACCAGGAGCAAGGTCGCGACTGGGAACGTTATGCCATGGTTAAAGCGCGGCTGATGGGCGACGATCACGGTCATTGGAGCCAGGAGTTGCAGCAAATGCTGCGTCCTTTTGTCTATCGACGTTACATCGATTTCAGCGTGATTCAGTCGCTGCGTAACATGAAAGGCATGATTGCACGCGAAGTGCGTCGGCGTGGACTGAAAGACAACATCAAGCTCGGTGCTGGCGGCATTCGCGAAACGGAATTCATCGTGCAGGTGTTTCAACTGATTCGAGGCGGACGTGAGCGCTCACTACAACTGCGCTCCTTGCTGCCGACGCTAAAAGCTATCGGCGAGCTGTCTCTGTTAAGCCAGCAGCAGGTTGATCATCTGCGCGCAGCCTATCTGTTCCTGCGTCGGCTGGAAAACCTGCTGCAAAGTATTAATGACGAGCAAACCCAAACGCTGCCGGAGAATGAACTCGATCGTCAGCGTTTAGCCTGGGCAATGGGCGCGGCAGATTGGGATGCATTAATGGCGCAGCTCGAGCAGCAAATGGCAGGCGTGCGCGCTATTTTTGATGAGCTGATTGGTGACGATGCACCGGATGTGGACGATCAGCCACAGTTGGCCGAATTTGCTGGCCTATGGCAGGACGCGCTGGAAGAGAGCGATCTCATCCCCGTCGTACCGCAGTTAGCGGATGCGCAACGTCATGCGCTTTACCATGCCCTTAACAATTTCCGCCAGGATGTTAGCCGTCGCACTATCGGCCCACGTGGTCGTCTGGCACTCGATCAGCTAATGCCGCGTCTGCTCAGTGAAGTCTGCCCACGCGATGATGCGGATGTCCTGCTGAACCGACTGACACCGCTGTTGCTGGGGGTGCTGACGCGCAGTACCTATCTTGAGCTGCTAACCGAATACCATGGCGCACTGCGTCATCTGATTCGCCTGTGCGCTGCATCGCCGATGGTTGCCAGCCAACTGGCGCGCTATCCGCTCTTGCTCGACGAGTTGCTTGATCCTGCCACGCTCTATCAACCCACCGCTACCGATGCATACCGCGACGAGCTGCGTCAGTATCTGCTGCGTATTCCCACCGATGATGAAGAGCAACAGCTGGAAGCTTTGCGCCAGTTCAAACAGGCGCAGCATCTGCGCATCGCCGCTGCCGATATTGCTGAAACTTTACCGGTAATGAAAGTGAGCGATCACTTAACCTGGCTGGCTGAGGCGATTATCGAGTCGGTGGTGCAGCAAGCCTGGCAAATGATGGTGCAGCGTTATGGTCGTCCATCGCATCTCACCAGCGATAGCGAGCGCGGTTTTGCGGTTGTCGGTTACGGCAAACTCGGTGGCTGGGAGCTGGGTTATAGCTCGGATCTCGATTTGGTGTTCCTGCACGACTGTCCAGATGATGCTGAAACCGATGGTGAACGCGTTATTGATGGCCGGCAGTTCTACCTGCGCCTGGCGCAGCGTGTAATGCATCTATTTAGTACGCGAACGTCGTCAGGCATTTTGTATGAAGTTGATGCGCGCCTGCGTCCTTCAGGTGCCGCAGGCATGCTGGTGAGTACCTTTGCTGCCTTCGATGAGTATCAGCGCAGCGAAGCCTGGACCTGGGAGCATCAGGCGTTGGTGCGTGCGCGTATCGTGTTCGGCGAACCCGCGCTGTGTGAACGCTTTGACAATATCCGACGCGGCATTCTATGCCTGCCGCGTGAGGCGGGCGTGTTGCAAACAGAAGTGCGCGAAATGCGCGAAAAAATGCGTTCCCATCTCAGTAACAAACATAAAGGCCGCTGGGAAATTAAGACCGATGAGGGCGGTATCACTGATATTGAATTCATCGCGCAATACCTTGTCTTAGGCTACGCCGCCGATCAACCGGCGTTAACGCGCTGGTCCGATAACGTGCGTATTTTTGAACTGATGGCACGGCATAACATTATGCCGGAAGAGGAAGCGCAGGCGTTGACGCATGCCTACGTGACGCTGCGTGATGCGCTGCATCACCTCGCGCTGCAGGAGTTGCCGGGACATGTCGCCCCTGATGCCTTTGCCGCAGAGCGAGCGGTGGTAAACAACAGCTGGCAGCGTTGGTTAAGCGCTGCCGAATCTGATCGCGCGGAACGGTGAGCCACAAAGCTTATATGTTATTATCCGCGCATAATTTTGACCGTAGTCTGGAGTCTCTGGAATGAAAGTAACACTGCCCACTTTTGGCAAGGCCACTGTGCTGGTCGTCGGCGATGTCATGTTAGATCGCTATTGGTATGGCCCTACCAGCCGTATTTCTCCGGAAGCGCCGGTGCCGGTGGTCAAGGTGGATACCATTGAAGAGCGTCCAGGCGGAGCGGCTAACGTTGCGATGAACATTGCTGCGCTCGGTGCCGCTTCACGCTTAATTGGCCTTACCGGCGCAGATGATGCCGCGCGTGTGCTGAGTGAAACCCTGCAGCAGGTGAATGTCGACTGCGATTTTGTGGCGGTAAAAAGCCATCCAACCATCACTAAACTACGCGTATTGTCGCGCAATCAGCAGCTCATTCGCCTCGATTTCGAAGAGGGTTTTGAGCAGATTGACCCGCAGCCGATTCACGATCGTATGCGTCAATCGCTGACTGAGATTGGTGCGCTGGTGCTGTCTGATTACGGCAAAGGTGCGCTAAACAGCGTCCAGACAATGATTCAGCTGGCACGTGAAGCCAAAGTGCCAGTATTGATTGATCCCAAAGGCACCGATTTCGAGCGTTATCGCGGTGCGACGCTGCTGACGCCAAATTTATCTGAATTCGAAGCGGTAGTGGGCAAGTGTAAAACCGTCGACGAAATCGTTAGTCGTGGTATGCAGTTAATCGCAGATTACGAACTCTCCGCACTGCTGGTGACGCGTTCAGAAAACGGCATGACGCTGCTGCAGCCAGGCAAAGCACCGCTGCATCTGCCAACGCAGGCGCAGGAAGTGTATGACGTTACTGGTGCGGGCGATACGGTAATTGGCGTGCTGGCTGCCGTGCTGGCGGCGGGTGACAACCTTGAAGAAGCCTGTTTCCTCGCCAATGCTGCAGCTGGCGTGGTGGTCGGCAAGCTGGGTACCTCAACAGTTAGCACGGTTGAACTGGAGAATGCGATCCATGCGCGTCCGGAAACCGGATTTGGTGTGATGACCGAAGCCGAGCTGAAAACTGCCGTTGCTCATGCGCGTCAGCGCGGTGAAAAGGTGGTTATGACCAACGGCGTGTTTGACATCCTGCATGCGGGACACGTTTCATATCTGGCGAATGCGCGCAAGCTGGGCGATCGACTGATTGTGGCTGTTAACAGCGATGCTTCTACCAAACGTTTGAAAGGCGAAACGCGTCCAGTCAATCCGCAGGAAAACCGCATGATTGTGCTCGGTGCTTTGGAAGCGGTCGATTGGGTGGTGTTGTTCGAAGAAGATACGCCGCAACGTCTGATTGCTGAAGTGCTGCCGGATTTGCTGGTGAAAGGTGGCGATTACAAGCCTGAGGATATCGCGGGAAGCAAAGAAGTGTGGGCGAACGGCGGCGACGTGCGTGTGCTCAACTTTGAAGATGGCATCTCAACCAGCAACATTATTAAAACCATTCGTAGCCATTAAAGACTAGCGGGCGGGAGAGGGCTCCCGCCCAAGAAATCACTGTGGCGTATCGATTTTACCAGCAGGATCTGGCGTGATAATCGCTGGGGCTGGTGCCGCAGGACTTTCACTCTCTAATTTCGCCAGGCGCTGTTCCAGTGCGGCTAATTTCTCGCGGGTACGCAGCAGAACCTGTGTCTGCACATCAAACTCTTCACGGTTAACCAGGTCCATACGCGTCAACTGCGCCTGCAGGACCTGACGGATTTTCTTTTCGACATCGTCGCCAAAATCGCGAATACCTTTCGGCATAGCTTCATGTACCTGGCGAGCCAGTTGTTCAATTTTTTTCGTGTCGATCATGATTATTTCCTGGTTACGGTGGCCGATAGCAGCGCGTGTTCGGACTCAATAAGTATTAAGTGTAATGCCTGAAACGAAAAGGTTAAACCTGAAATCAGCAACGCAGGAAATGCAAAAGCATTTGCACTTTTGTCGATTGCCCGACCAGATGATTGGCGTTATAGTTTACCCGCTTATTCTCAGGGCGGGGCGAAATTCCCCACCGGCGGTAAATCAGCTTCGGCTGAAAGCCCGCGAGCGCTTTCTCTGCAAAGTGAAAGGTCAGCAGATCCGGTGTAATTCCGGAGCCGACGGTTAGAGTCCGGATGGGAGAGGGTAACGACATCAGCCGGGCTTCGCCCGCGTCACGTTTTTGCCATGTGTTTTGTACGCACTCCTAAGCACGCCCTGGTTCTGGTAACTCATATTTTATAAGGTTTTTTACCATGAATCAGACGCTTCTTTCTGAATTTGGCACGCCTGAACAGCGTGTAGAACGCGCCATTGATGCGCTGCGCAACGGCCGCGGTGTAATGGTGCTTGACGATGAAAATCGTGAAAACGAAGGTGATATGATCTTCCCGGCAGAAACCATGACCGTTGAACAGATGGCATTAACCATCCGTCACGGCAGCGGTATTGTTTGCCTCTGCATCACTGAAGAACGCCGTCAGCAGCTTGAACTACCGATGATGGTGGAAACAAATACCAGCGCTTACGGCACCGGTTTTACGGTGACGATTGAAGCCGCGACCGGCGTGACAACCGGCGTTTCTGCCGCCGATCGCATCACCACTATTCGTGCTGCGGTAGCAGATGGCGCTAAGCCTTCGGACTTAAACCGACCGGGCCATGTTTTCCCGCTGCGTGCGCGTGAAGGCGGGGTTTTATCACGTGGTGGACATACTGAAGCCACCATCGATCTGGTAACGTTGGCTGGATTTAAGCCGGCAGGCGTACTGTGCGAACTCACTAATGATGACGGCAGGATGGCGCATGCGCCAGAAGCAATCGTGTTTGCGAAACAACATGATATGCCGGTAGTCACTATTGAAGATCTGGTTGCATATCGTCGTCAGCGTGAAACGCGTCAGGCCAGCTAACCGAAGTGATTGAGAAGAAAGAGGCCGGATGAAATATCCGGCCTCTTTTTTTATGGCTTAACGGCTGGCGTAAAAAACATGATTGCCAATGACAACCGTGCGTTCGAAGGAGTGACGCCATGCGGGTTTAACGCTATGAGCATGAAAAAAGGTTGCTCCTTTCGTTACGTCCTGTAATTCCCCTTCCACAATTTTCTTTGCCAAATTTCTGGCGCGTTGCCAGCTTTTGTCCTCTTTAGGTGGATGACGATAGGGATCTTTCTTTAGAGACGTCCAGGAGAACTGTTTAGGTGCGTACACCACGGGACAGATCTCTTTGACATCCCAGTTGGCCCGATTCATGGTCACCGTGCCAACGGCGATTTGCCCTTTAATCGGCTCTCCACGCGCTTCATGGTAGATATTCAGCGCCAGACACAATATTGCTCCCTGAATTAACATAACTTTCCATTGCTCATTTTTCTAAAATCGCGTGGAGTTTAGAAACAGGATTCAATGGATGTAACAAGACCGGTCTGGCTCGGTCTTACGTGTTAGCTATATCACTGATATTTCAAAAGAGCTGGCACCATATTGCGACAAATCTTGCATCGGCTTTTCCAACGAAGTTCCGTAAGTCCCTTCTTTATCTTTTAAAGAGTACTGATTTTTATGCGTTATTTTTTATTCAAATTCCCTGATGAAGATCATCACGCTTATCAGCGTTAATCCCAGCGCCAAAGCGCGTATCGTAGCGATTAACAAAGCAACACTTCGTCAGAGGATTAATTATGAGTCACGCTCGCATGCCCGCGCTTTTCCTTGGCCACGGTAGCCCAATGAACGTACTGGAAGATAATCGCTATACCCAAGCCTGGCAGCAGCTGGGCGAGATATTGCCACGCCCACGCGCTATTCTTGCCGTTTCAGCGCACTGGTATACACGCGGCACGGCGGTGACGGCGATGAAAAATCCACGCACTATTCATGACTTCGGCGGTTTCCCGCAGGCATTGTTTGATGTGCGCTATCCAGCACCAGGTTCGCCTGAACTGGCTCAACAGGTGATTGATTTACTTTCGCCGATTGCTGTTCATGCCGATCAGGAGTGGGGCTTTGATCATGGATCCTGGGGCGTGCTGGCAAAAATGTATCCAGACGCCGATATTCCGGTCGTGCAGCTCAGTATCGATGGTACTCAACCTGCCGAATGGCACTATCAGCTGGGCCAAAAGTTGGCGTCATTGCGTGACGAAGGGGTAATGATCGTTGCCAGCGGTAACGTGGTGCACAATCTGCGTATGTTGCGCTGGCAGGGTGCTGAAACCGCGTATCCGTGGGCAGAGAATTTTAATCAGTTCGTCCGTGAAAATTTAAACTTCAAGGGCGACGCAGCAGATCATCCGTTGGTGAACTTTATGCAGCATCCCGATGCGCAGCAGTCCAATCCAACGCCTGAACACTATTTACCGCTGCTGTATATCCTGGGTGCACGCGCTACGGATGAGGCGATCACGATTCCGGTGGAAGGAATGGAGATGGGTGCTATCAGTATGCTGTCGGTACAGATTGGCTAAAAAGCGCAGCCGCCCGATAATCGCGGGCGGCGCAGCCTTTAATCGATAAAGGTGTGTGGATAGAAACGGGAGAGATCCTGAGTGATCAATGCGCGATCTTCTCGCAAACCGATGCCGGCAGGCTGATCGTCAATTAGCCAGCTACCAATCAAGGTGTAGCTATCACCAAATTTAGGTAACGGGTAGAACTGCTGGATAATCATGCCTTCTTCGCCATATGGCCCATCGGCACGCGCGATTTCCTGCCCGTTTTCAATAATGCGAATATTGGCGCCTTCGCGCGAAAACAGCGGTTTCACCACATACTTGTCCATCTGCGGGGCATTTTCATCATCGGCGAAATAGGCTGGCAGCAGGTTGGGATGATTAGGAAACATCTCCCACAGCAGCGGTAACAGGGCTTTATTGGAAATAATGCTTTTCCACGCGGGTTCAAGCCAACGTACGCCCGCATCTGCTAGCTTGGTAGAGAACACCTCGCGAAGCATGAATTCCCACGGATAGAGCTTAAACAGATTACTGATGACCTGATCGTTTACATCAGTAAACTGGCCTCTTTCACCCAAGCCTATCTCATCAATAAAGAGAAATTCACTCGGCATACCGGCTTCAGTCGCGCAGTCTTGCAAATATTGCACTGTCGCGCGATCTTCATCGGTATCGCGGCAGCAGGAGAAGTGCAGCCAGTTGAAACCATGCTGCTGATGTAGCGTGGCGAAGCGCTCAATCAGTTTTTCTTGCAGGCTATTGAACTGATCGCTGCCCTGCGGCAGATTGCCCGCCTGGATTTGATCTTCCAGCCAGATCCATTGAAAGAATGCCGCTTCGTAGAGTGAGGTTGGCGTATCGGCGTTATTTTCCAATAGCTTAGCGTCACCCTTACCATCCCAGGCGAGATCAAGGCGCGAATAGAGCGAAGGTTGGCGCAGCTTCCACGAGTCACGCACGAAATCCCATGTGTGCTTAGGAATGCAGAAACGCGTGAGCAGCGCATCGCTGTTCACCACTTTTTCTACCACTTGCAAACACATCTGATGCAGTTCGGCGGTGGTCTCTTCCAGCTGTTCAACCTGAGCAAGCGTGAACTGATAGTAAGCATCTTCACACCAGTAAGGCTCGCCATACATGGTATGAAACTGAAAACCGTACTCGGCTGCTTTTTCACGCCAGTTGGGGCGTTCGGGGATGGCAATACGTTGCATGCTACGACTTAGCCTCCCAGCGAGCGGCTGCCCGTGCCGGAGGCACTGCTGCGCTGCATGGTGTTTTGTTTTGCCACGCTGTCACCAAAGCCACCGCGAGTAATGGTGGAAGTGGTCGCCGGTTTAGGCGCCATTGCCGTTTTCGGCACGTTCATGGTGCGGCCCGAGGTAGCATTGCCGTAATTTTTTCCCGCCGCATCAACAAATTTACCGTTTGCCGGGCTGTTTGGATTTTTCGGTGAGAAGAGCGGCTGCTGAGCAAAGCCTGCACCGCCACTCATCATTCGGCCCATCATGTAACCGGCCATCAGCGGCATCCAGAAGCTACCGCTCTGCTGCGCTTCTGCATTGTTAGCGGTGGTACCCACGCCTGCTTGCGCAGGTGTTTGCTGACACTGATTTTCGCCAAACTCAGCAACACAATCTTCGCGTGTCTTATATTTTGGCGCCGTGCGTTCGGCTTCTTTCAGAGCGTTGTTATACGCAGTGGTACATTGCGCGCTCTGGCTTGGGTTGGCTTTTGCACAATCATCGGCGTTTTGATACAGCGATACCGTTTCATCACTCTGCTCGCAGCCTGCCAGCATAAACACTGCGCTAACGGCAAATGCGACCGGCGTTAAGTGGCGTGCCTGCCAGCTTTTACGAAAAGCAGCATGGCGAATATTTTTCGTCCGTTTCATTATTTTCATCCTGTGCCCAAAGGTGGGTTTAGGATAGGGGATGAGCGGTGGAAAATGAAGCGCGAAGCCAGATGGGGAAAGGATCTTTACGAAGCTATACGAATGAATGCGAAAGGGGCCGCATGCGGCCCCTTAGGGAATTAATTACCGAATGGATTTCCGCTGCTGCGCGCGGCAGCTGGACGGGCTTGTGCGGCGGCTGAAGGCGATGACGCCTTAGGACCGTTATCCACACGCGCGGCTTGCTGATTATTCTCCGGCGCTACCACTTCTGGCGTCGTGGTTATCTCTTTGCCCAGCGTGCTGTTCAGCTGCTGCAGGTCCTGCTCGTTCAGCGTACCCAGCGCATATTTAATATTCAGCTGGTTAATCAGATAGCTGTAACGTGCATCTGAAAGCTGCTGCTTGGCATTAAACAGCGTAGTGGTCGCATCCAGCACATCAACGATGGTACGGGTACCAACCTGATAGCCAGCTTCCATCGCATCTAATGAGCTTTGCGCAGACACGACAGCCTGCTTATAAGCATCAATGCTGCTGATCGACGCATTCACGTTGTTGAATGACGAACGTACAGTCTGCACAGCGCTACGGTGTGCGCCTTCCAGTTGTTCGCTGGCAGCGACATAGTTGTACTGCGCCTGTTTCACCTGAGAGGTGACCGAGCCACCGCTGTACAGTGGCATGGTGAAGCTCAGACCAACCTGGTTTGAACCGGTGATTGAATCAGTGCTGCCTGCGCTCTGGTTAGCGCGGCTACCGCCGTATTTACTGTTGGACATACCGGTTGAAGCGGTCAAATCCAGCGTCGGCATATGGCCGGTTTCTGCGGAGCGAATCTGCTCACGTGCCAGGTCCTGGCTCAGACGCGCTGACAGCAAAGTCAGGTTGCGGCTTTCTGACTCTTTCAACAGGTTGGCAACGGCGTCCGGACGTGCGGTTTTGAAACGATCGATATTCAGTGAAGCCAGCGACAGATAATCCATGCCGGTAATCTGGCGCAGAGATTCCACGGCGTTATCAAGATTGTTACGCGCGGTGACTTCATTAGCCAGCACGGTGTCATATTGCGCACGGGCGTTTTGCACGTCAGTGATTGCCACCAAACCTACGTTGAAGCGCTGAGTGGTTTGATCCAATTCGCGGTAGATCGACTGTTTCTGTGCTTCGGTGTAAGAAAGCGTATCGATTGCCTTCAACACGTTGAAATAGGCAGTTGCGCTGTTCAGAATCAGGTCTTGCTGGGCAACCTGATAAGTGACGTCTTGAATACCGGCTTGTTTTTCCTGCAGCGACAGCGCACGCCATTTCGACATATCGAAAATAGTTTGAGTTAATTGCAGAGATGCGCTGGTCGTGTTGGAATGAAGTCCGCTGCTGTCACGGTAACCGTTGTTATAAGTGTAATCTGCGCCCAAGCCTAACTGCGGCAATAAAGGACTACGCGCTTCATTGATTTTCTCAAATGCAGCGTCGCGGTCAGCGGCGGAAGCACGCAGATCGGGGTTGCTAAGGCGCGCCTGCTGGTAGACCTGCAACAGGTTTTCTGCCTGGCTGGCAAGGCTGAATCCGCCCAGGCTCAGTCCAATAAAAAGTGGGAGCAGTTTTTTCATTTGCATTCCTTTTGTTGCAGCAAAATGCACGGGTAGTGCTGCAGGTAAGCCAAAAAAATAATCGCCGATTCTACAGAGGCGGCGTCAGAGATAAGTTGGCTGAACGTGCCTTCTTCCCCTAATTTACGTAAATAATTCAAAAAGAACCACTCGGACGGAGCGGTATACTTGGCTTTTCTTTGCTCCATCCCAATCTGCATAAGGAATCAGACGATGATGAGTGAAAAAAAATCCCCTGTGACTTTCACAAAAAACGATGTAGAAATTATTGCACGCGAAACGCGTTACGATGGTTTTTTTTCCATTGTCAGCTACCGTTTCCGCCACCGTCGTTTTAATGGCGAAATGAGCGGTGAAGTGGTGCGCGAAGTTTTTGAGCGCGGACACGCCGCCGTGCTGCTACCCTATGATCCCTTACGTGACGAAGTGGTGCTGATCGAACAGATCCGCATCCCGGCTTTTGATTCCAGCCCAACGCCCTGGCTGCTGGAAATGGTGGCTGGGATTATCGAGCCCGGCGAAACGCCGGAAGATGTCGCTCGGCGTGAGGCAGTAGAAGAAGCTGGCCTCAAGGTTGGCCGTGTAAAACCGATAGTGAATTACTTAGCCAGCCCAGGCGGAACGTCTGAACGTTTGTCGGTGCTGGTGGGCGAAGTGGATGCCAGCCTGGCAGAGGGAAATCACGGGCTGGAGGAAGAGAATGAGGATATTCTTGTCCATGTAGTAAGCCGCGAACAGGCTTACCGCTGGGTGGAAGAGGGGATTATTGATAACGCAGCATCTGTCATCGCCCTGCAATGGCTGGCGTTGCACCATGAAAAACTACGACAAGAGTGGAAGCTAAAATGAAACAGCGCTATACCCCTGACTTTCCCGAAATGATGCGTCTGTGCGAAACCAATTTCGCCCAGCTGCGTCGCCTGCTGCCGCGCAATGACGAGGCAGGTGCATCGGTGATCTATCAGGTGAATGGCGCCAGCTATCAGCTCACCATCGAAGAATCAACGCGTTACACCACGCTGGTTGAAGTGCGTCAGGTGGCACCCGCGGTGAGCTACTGGAGCCTGCCTTCTATGTCGGTGCGGCTCTACCATGATGCGATGGTCGCTGAAGTGTGTTCCACTAAACAGATCTACCGATTTAAAGCGCGCTATGATTATCCTAATAAAAAATTGCATCAGCGCGATGAAAAACATCAGATTAACCAATTCCTTGCGGATTGGTTGCGTTACTGCTTAGCGCACGGCGCTGTGGCTGTACCGGTCTGCTGATAGCGTGAAACGCAACAATGGCGTGGAGATTAAGGAAACGCTTTGGATAGCCTGCTAACTCTTCCTGCGGTAGATGGGTCTGGTATCAGGATTTTACAAATCACGGATACCCATCTTTTTGCAGGAAAACATCAATCGCTGCTTGGGGTGAACACCTGGTCGAGTTTTGCTGCAGTGCTGGATGCCATTGAGGCACAACAGCAGCATTACGATCTGATTATCGCCACTGGCGATCTCGCTCAGGATCATACCGTTGAAGCCTACCAGCACTTTGTAGCGGGCATTTCGCGTCTGCCAAAGCCTTGCGTCTGGCTACCGGGTAATCATGATTTTCAACCGGCGATGGTTGATACGCTGGCCGATGCGGGCATTAAGTCGGACAAGCACGTTCTTTTAGGCGATCACTGGCAGTTAGTATTGCTGGATAGCCAGGTGTTCGGCGTGCCGCACGGCATGTTAAGTGAATATCAGCTGGAATGGCTGGATACCGCGCTGCGCAAATATCCGGAGCGCCATACTTTGGTGCTGCTGCATCATCATCCGCTGGCGTCGGGTTGTACCTGGCTGGATCAGCACAGCTTGCGCAATCCCCATCAGCTGGAAGCGGTATTGCAACACTTCCCGCGCGCACGAAATCTGGTGTGTGGCCATATCCATCAGGAACTCGATCTCGACTGGCATGGGCGCCGCGTCATGGCTTCACCTTCCACCTGCGTGCAGTTCAAACCCCATTGCACTAACTTCACTATTGATACGCTCGCCCCCGGCTGGCGCTGGTTTACCCTGCAGCCTGACGGCACGCTGGAAACCGAAGTGAACCGCCTGCAAAGCGACATGTTCCGTCCCGATCTTGATTCCGAGGGCTACTAAGCCATGGCGGCACTGATTTATCTGCACGGCTTCAACAGTTCTCCGCAATCGGCGAAAGCCACGCAGCTGCAGCAATGGCTTAGCGAACAGCATCCGCATATTCATGTCATGGTGCCACAATTACCGACCTTCCCGGCTGAAGCCGCCAGTATGCTGGAAGAGTTGGTAATGCAATATGCGGGTGAACCCCTTGGTCTGGTGGGATCGTCGCTCGGTGGCTATTTTGCCACCTGGCTGTCGCAATGTTTTATGCTGCCGGCGGTGGTGGTGAATCCCGCCGTGCGGCCGTTTGAGCTGCTGGTGGATTACCTGGGAGAAAATCGTAATCCCTACACCGGCCAGCAATATGTGTTAGAGTCTCGCCACATTTACGATCTGAAAGTGATGCAGATTGACCCTCTCGAAGCGCCCGATTTACTTTGGCTGCTGCAACAAACCGGCGATGAAATACTCGACTATCGCCAGGCGCTGGAGTATTACAGCGCATGCCGCCAGACGGTTGAAGAGGGCGGCAATCATGCCTATATCGGATTCGAACGCCATTTCGCACAAATAGTTGATTTCCTGGGGTTAAATCCTCAGTAACGCTGTGAGATGGGGCCATTTTCCTATTGCCAATCAGACATATACGATGAGCCAATCAAGCTATAATGCCGATGCCATTGAGGTCCTGACCGGCCTTGAACCGGTGCGTCGTCGTCCGGGGATGTACACCGATACCACGCGCCCAAACCATTTGGGCCAGGAAGTGATCGATAACAGCGTCGATGAGGCGCTGGCCGGTCACGCCAAACGCGTGGAAGTGATTCTTCACGCCGATCAGTCGCTGGAAGTTATTGATGACGGTCGTGGCATGCCGGTGGATATCCATCCCGAAGAGGGCGTGCCTGCGGTTGAGCTGATTCTTTGTCGCCTGCATGCGGGTGGTAAATTCTCCAACAAAAACTATCAGTTCTCGGGCGGCTTGCACGGCGTGGGGATCTCGGTGGTGAATGCCTTATCAAAGCGCGTAGAAGTGACCGTACGCCGTAACGGCGAAATTTATCAGATCGCCTTTGAAAACGGCGATAAAGTGCAGGATCTTACCGTTACCGGCACCGTCGGAAAGCGTAACACCGGCACCAGCGTGCACTTCTGGCCGGATGAAAGCTTCTTTGATAGTCCGCGTTTTTCGGTTTCTCGTTTATCACACCTGTTAAAAGCGAAAGCAGTACTCTGCCCGGGTGTAGAAATTGTCTTTAAAGACAAGGTCAACGACACCGAACAGACGTGGATGTATCAGGATGGCCTGACAGATTATCTCTGCGAAGCCATCGACGGCTTGCCGACGCTGCCAGAAAAACCCTTCGTTGGCAGCTTTGCCGGTGACGTTGAAGCGGTGGACTGGGCGCTGCTGTGGCTGCCGGAAGGCGGTGAACTGCTGACGGAAAGCTACGTCAACCTGATCCCGACCATGCAAGGCGGCACGCACGTCAACGGCCTGCGTCAGGGATTGCTGGATGCAATGCGCGAGTTCTGTGAATTCCGCAACATTCTGCCGCGTGGCGTGAAGCTCTCGGCGGAAGATATCTGGGATCGCTGTGCGTACGTGCTGTCGGTGAAGATGCAGGATCCACAATTTGCCGGTCAGACCAAAGAGCGCTTGTCATCACGTCAGTGTGCGGCGTTCGTCTCAGCCGTAGTAAAAGATGCCTTCAGCCTGTGGCTGAACCAGAATGTGCAGGCTGCTGAAATGCTGGCCGAGCTGGCGATCTCTAGCGCCCAGCGTCGTATGCGTGCCGCCAAGAAAGTGGTGCGTAAAAAGCTCACCAGCGGGCCGGCATTGCCTGGCAAGCTGGCTGACTGTACCGCGCAGGATCTGAACAAAACTGAACTGTTCCTCGTCGAAGGGGATTCTGCAGGCGGATCGGCCAAGCAGGCGCGCGATCGCGAATATCAGGCGATCATGCCGCTCAAGGGTAAGATCCTCAATACCTGGGAGGTCTCTTCAGACGAAGTGCTGGCCTCGCAGGAAGTGCATGATATTTCAGTGGCGATCGGTATCGATCCTGATAGCGAAGATTTGAGTCAGCTGCGTTATGGCAAGATCTGTATTCTGGCGGATGCGGATTCCGATGGTCTGCACATTGCCACCTTGCTCTGCGCGCTGTTTGTGAAGCATTTCCGCTCGCTGGTGCAGCACGGCCATGTCTACGTAGCGATGCCGCCACTCTACCGCATCGATCTCGGCAAAGAAGTCTATTACGCGCTGGATGAAGATGAGAAAGAGGGCGTTCTGGATCAGCTCAAGCGCAAGAAAGGTAAGCCTAATGTGCAGCGCTTTAAAGGTTTGGGTGAGATGAACCCGCTGCAGCTACGCGAAACCACGCTCGATCCCAATACGCGTCGTCTGGTCCAGCTCACGGTCAGTGACGAGGATGTCGATCAAACGCTGCGTGTGATGGATATGCTGCTGGCGAAGAAACGTTCGGAAGATCGCCGCAACTGGCTGCAAGAGAAAGGCGACTTAGCCGACCTCGAAGTGTAAAAATCAGGGACGCCAAGGCGTCCCTTTTTCATGGCTGCAACGCGTGTTTTACGCGTGCGATCACGTCGCTCCACTCTTCATCCTGCCCACGCGCAAACAGTCGCATCTGCGGGTACCACGGTGAATCCTCGCGACCCGCCAACCAGCGCCAGTCACGTGCCCATGCCGGTAGCAATACCCAGCAAGGTTTGCCCAGCGCACCCGCCAGATGAATCACCGAGGTATCCACCCCAATGACCAGATCCAGCTGTGAAATGACCGCAGCGGTATCCTGATAATTGGAGAAGCGGGCGCCATAAGGTTGCACCTGCGGGAAATCAATAACCTCCTCCTCGCCCGCGCCTTTTTGCAGGCTAATCCAATGCGTATTCGGCAGATCAAACAACGGCGCAAGTTGTGACAGGTGTGCAAGCGAGCGCTGGCTATCATTTTTATGTCCGCTCGATCCTTTCCACACGACACCGATTTTTTTGCCAGTTCCTGCAATCGGCCACTGTTCCTGCTGCTCAGTTGAGCTGAACAAATAGGGATGTTCGGCGCCAAAAGGCTGTGGCGAGTCGAGGAAATGCTGCGGCAGATCTAACAGCGAGCACCAATAATCGACTTTGGGCAGTGAATGCTGTTTATCTTCCCGAACCAGATAACCATCAACATGTGCTAGCGTCGCCATCAAAGGTTTGAGGGCGTTACTGCCCAGCATAAGCACCTTGTCAGCCTGCTTTTCCGTTTTCACCCGTGAGAGAAAACGACAGAACTGAATCTCATCTCCCAGTCCTTGCTCGGTGCGCACCAGCAGCGTTTTACCGCGCAGATCTTCGCCCTGCCAGTAAGGAAACGGCAGCGTAGGTAAGGAAAAGAAACGATCGGGATTATCTAAAGCGTAACGAGCCTGATAATTGCGCCAGCCGGCGGAAAAATTGCCCTGTTGCAGCTGCACCATGCCAAGCGCATTACGGCAGCGGCGATCGCTGCGTCGTTCACGCAGCACCTGCTGCATCAGACTTTCGGCTTCCGGCAGCTGGCCCATATGCGCGAGCAAAGTGCTCATGCCGTAGCGGGCTTCGGTATAATCCGGCTTGATATGTAGCGCCAGGCGATATTGTGCGAGTGCGGCGTGATAACGATGCTGTTTATGCAGCAGAATGGCGTAGTTATTGTGACAGGCAGCGTAATGGGTATGTGCCTTAAGCGCAGCCTGGTAACAGGATTCTCCTTCAGAGAAACGCCCAGCGTCATAGTGGGTTAAACCTAAGCCATTCAGTAATCCGGCATCCTGCGGCGTCACTTTTAACGCGCGCTGATAGTAGCGCTGCGCCAGCTCCAGTTCACCGTTGCGTCGCGCCAGACGTGCGGCCTCATGCAGAAACCAGCTATCGTAAGGTACCAGCGTCAGGTGCGCACGGATCTTGCGCCAGGCTTCATCCTGTCGTCCTTGCTGCAGCAGCTGAGTTACTGCCTGCTGCTGACGTAGCTCGTTACTCATCCGAGGTTTATGGCGCATTATGTTATCCTGCCGCTGGTGAAAGTGGCGTAATCTACGGCAAAAGTTGCTGCTCAGGCGCTAAGACAGGTCTTGTTCTCAGGGAGATGGAAGAGTGAAAATCACGCTGGAAGAGTTACGCGCATGGGTGGCGGTGGTAGATACCGGTTCGATCACGGCGGCAGCGGAACAGTTAGAGCAAACCAGCTCCGGTATCAGCCGTGCGTTGAGTCGTCTGGAAGGCAAGCTGCAAACCACGCTCATGCATCGCACCACCAGACGTCTGGCGCTCACCGAAGAAGGGCTGATTTTTCTCGACCATGCGCGGCAGATTCTGGCTTCCGTTGAGCAGGCAGAAGAGCACATCGCCCAGCGTCGGGATATTCCTTCAGGACGGCTGCGCGTCAACGCTAATACGCCTTTCACGCTGCACGTGATTGTTCCGCTGGTAGCGGAGTTCCGCCAGCGCTATCCGCAGATTCAGCTGGAACTGAACACGGATGACATTGTGATCGATCTACTGGAACAGCAAACCGACATCGCCATCCGCATCGGCGAACTGCGAGATTCAACCCTACGTGCGCGTGTGCTCGGCAGCAGCGCCATCCGCCTATTAGCCAGTCCCGGCTATCTGGAAAAGTTTGGTGTCCCTGAAGATGTTGCGGCGCTGGCAAATCATCAACTGCTGGGTTTCAGTCAACTTGATGCCCATAACGTCTGGCCGGTGTGGCAGCGTGAAGGTGAGTTTTTGCGCATCAAACCCACGCTGTCAGCTTCCAGTGGCGAGACGCTGCGCCAGCTGGCGTTAGCCGGACAAGGCATTGTGCGCTTATCTGATTTTGTCAGCCGCGAAGATCGTGTCAGTGGCCGCCTGGTGCAGGTTCTACCCGATGACACTCGCGAACTGCGCTTACCCATCCACGCTGTGTATTACCGCAACCAATCCCTCACCTCCCGCATTACCTGTTTTCTGGATTTTTTACGTGAAAAAATTCAGGAAAACCATCTGCTTTAGTCCTCTTCCTGACTCATCCCTCACCATATTTATTCTCCGGTATTTTCATTAAATAACCATTAATTCAATTAGTTAATGAGTTAATCCGTTTTTGGGCAACGTTTGGAATTATTTATTTCTTAACGGGACGTTTCTTATGTCTCGGAAATCTCTCTTTCCGGATTATGACGCTCACTTTGAGCCCACATCCGTGGGTTAAGCCAGGGAGATTGCTGCGCTTGTCCGCAATCGAGCAATCAAAATTTAATGTACGGAAGGGATTAACCATGAACGTTTCGCCCGTGAGTGTTGCTGTTATTGATAAAAAAACAATAACTAAGGCCGAAGTATTACGTACCGGCAAAGATGGCAAGGCGGCAAAAGTCCAGGCCATTACTAATGGCAAATATTTGCTGACTCAAAATAATGACGGTGTTGCGCCAGAAAACATTACCGTCAAGCGCGTAGGAAAGAATCTGTTAGTGATGCTGGAAGGCTCTGACGCTAACGATCCCGATCTGATTATCGAAGACTTTTTTGCCAAATCTGGCGCACTGGTCGGTAAAGCCGAAGATGGCGAAATGCATGAGTACGTCGCTACCGATGGCGATTCCGATCATGATGCTGCCGCGTTGGCTGATGGCGAAACCAGCTCGCTGGCCTTAGGCGAAGGAGCTTATGTTGATACCGCAGGCGGCTTTGATCTGGCCTCCGGCTTTGAATGGTCACCTGCGCTGATTGCGCTGGGTGGCTTAGCAGCCATTGCGGCGGCGGCTGGCCTTGGCTATGTGGCGGCGAAAGAGCAGTATCAGGACAGCAATAACGGCGGTAACAGCGGTAATGGCGGCGGTGATAACGGACAAGGCGGCGGCGGTAGCGGCGGCAGAGACGTACATGTTCCGGTCGTGAAAGGGCTATTCGATGACGTAGGCAGCATCACAGGTCCAATCGCCAAAGGTGGCAGAACGGATGATGTGACTCCAACGCTTAACGGTACGGGTTCTAAAGGTAATGTCATCGAGATTTGGGATGGCGAGAAGAAAATTGGCGAAACGACCGTCGGTGCAGACGGCACCTGGTCATTTACGCCAGGCACGGCGCTGGGCGCCGGCGAGCACAGCATCACTACGCGTGAACGTAATGAAAAGGGCGTGGTAAGTGAGAAAAGCGAAGCGTGGAAATTTATCGTTGATCTGACCGCACCCAATCACGGCACCATCGATAAGATGCTCGATGATAGCGCTAATCCAGCGAAAGAGATTAGCAATGGTGGCGTGACCAATGACAAAACGCCCGTTTTGTCTGGCAAGGCTGAAAAGGGCTCTACCGTCGAAATCTGGAAAGATGGCAAGTTAGTAGGTACGGCGAAAACCGACAGTGAAGGTAACTGGAAATTTATCAGCCCGGAGTTATCCGAAGGCAAGCATGATTTCAGCGCTGTGGTGGTTGATGAAGTAGGTAATAAAGGCCGACCATCGGACCCGTATATTGTTGAGATTGATACCACAGCGCCAGAAAATAAAGGCATCGGTAAAATCAGCGATGACGATGGTAAGCCCATCGAAAATGGCAACGAAACGGAAGACAGAACGCCTACCTTTGGCGGTGAAGGTGAGAAGGGTGAAATCATCACCATCATCGATAACGGCAAGCCAATTGGTAGCACCATTGTTGGCGATGACGGCTCATGGACTTTCACACCCGAAAAACCTATTGATAACGGCGAGCATGAATTCCAGATTATCGTAAAGGATCCCGCCGGTAACGAATCTGAGCTGTCGGATAAAGTCATTATCGATATTAAAGATCCGGAAGGCCCTGTAAATCCGGGTGAAGTGATCCCCGATCCGAACGTGCCCGTAACCGGTAGCATTGAGGCCCTGTTCAAAGATAATAATCCAGGAGGCACGAAATTCTTGGTAGGTAATCATATCTCTAATGACACCACGCCAATTATCGAAGGTAAGGGAGTTGCAGGGGATACCGTTTATCTGTGGGTTACCGGTTCTAAAGGCCACACCTACTACTCCACGACTATAGGTGCTGATGGTAAATGGAGTTTTACCTTCCCGGAACTGGCTGAAGATAAGTACAAGCTTGAGGCCGCTTTCAAGGATGCTGATGGTGTCGTAACCGCAAAAACACCTGTTTTTGATTTTGAAATCGATATTACGCCGCCGCCGCGACCAATCCCTAAAATTGATGGGGTCGATTTTGATGAATTAGGCTTATCCGATTTGCTGTCAGATCAAGGTCATTCTCTGTTTAGCGATCAGCAGGAAGAGAGTGTTCTACTTCATGATTTGAAAGCAATGTTGCTAAATGATATTTCGTTCAGCGCTGATGCCAGCGGAAATAGTGACTCGGGTGTATTGGCTGCGAATAGTTCAGCGAATAATAGTGCTCATCAAATGAATGAGCTCCTTGATCAGATATCACACGACTAATTATTGAGATAAAGAGAAACAGGTATCTTTTGATACCTGTTTTCCGGAGTTATTATGAAAAATAAATCTATGATGATATTGGCTGCATTTGCTTCATTGTCCGTAATGACAGTATGCAATGTGCAAGCACAAAATAATTTTGGTCAGACCTGGCGTTCAATGCCTGCCGCAGCGGCTGATCAAGTACGGATTGTTTATTATCGTCCAGCAGATGCTATGGGTAATTCACCGGCAAATATTTATGTGGATGGTGAATTCCAGACTTCATTGCTTGCCGGTGGATACAGTACTTTCTGTTTAAGCCCAGGCGTGCATTCACTGGGAAGCTTTACCAATGATGCGCCATCGTATCAGGGCAAGCAGCAGCAACCGTGGCGCGATAATCTGGCAGCCGGAAAAACCTACTATATTCGCGCTAGCCTGGATGGATCGGGTCGTCCATTAGTGACCAGTACCACAGACGCGCAGCAGCAATTGGTTGGTACCCGCCAGCAAACGCATTTGTTGTCACGTGCTTCATCGGTTGTTGCTTGTCAGCAAGGCACAACACAGTCTTATGATAACTATACATTTTCATCAGACCTGCTGTTTAAATTTGCTAGCGCCAACAGTGATGATATTTCCGATGAAGGCCGCAGGGCTATTCAACAATTTACTGCCATGCTGAAGCAGCAATCCAACATGCAGGCGCATATCGTTGTATCTGGTTTCACCGATCCTATTGGTGATGAAGAGAGCAACATGAAATTGGGCCAGCGTCGTGCTGATGCGATTAAGAAATTACTGGTCAATAATGGCCTGTCCAGTGCCAATATTTCTTCTCAAAGTATGGGAGAAAGCCAGGTATCTAAACAGTGTCAGGGCACACGTAAAGAGCTGGTAGCCTGCTATGCAAGTGAGCGTCGCGTTATTATCAGTGTGGAAAATAAATAACACTCCTGTAATTTTCTTATTATTAACCAAAGGCCTTCCGATATTATTTGGAGGCCATTTATTTTAAATCTAACCTTCTGGTTGTGAAATTATTAGCGTTCGGGATTTGAGACATGTCCTGTGTAACGAATTACGCTAACCAGGAGAAAATTATTTCGTTCCGGAGGGATATCCGGAGTCCGATAACCACACATTGAAAGGAATATAATCATGGCGAAAAATATTATTAACGAAGATCCAGAACTGGAATATCCAGCGATTATTATTAATACTAAAAACACCGCTTACAAATGGGAAGATCAGTTAACAGGCGAGCCCTATGGCACGGCTGAAATCGTCATTGATGGTTACTCCAAGACCATTGAGCTGGGCGCCGATGGTAAATGGAGCTATGATCCAACGTCAGTATGGGAAAGTGGTAAATGGGCGGAAGGTGAACACGTTATTCAGGTGCGAACCTTTGATGCCGGCGGTAACGATGGCGACCCTTTGCTGTACATTTTAAACATTGACAACACCCCACCTGCAGCGCCTGAGATTTGGCGTGTTGTGGACAATACCGGTAGCGATATGGGTAACCTGACGCCGGGCCAAACCAGTGATGAACGTAAACCTGTCATCTCGGGTGTGGCTGAGCCGGAATCCATGGTTTATCTCTATGATAAAGACGGCACCACGCCGATTGGCGAAGCGCGTGCAGACAAAATGGGTGCATGGACCATCACTCCTGAACTGGGCGATGGCGACCATATCCTGACCGTCACTTCGCAGGATGCGGCTACCAATACCAGCGTCAAGTCAACCCCATTCAATATGACGATCAGCGGTGGCGCTGTGGTCTTTGCCGAAAAGGGAGTGGCTGAAGCCTCTGAAGTCGCAAACGAGACTGCTGGAGTGGGCACTTTTGAGGAGAGCAAAGATTCCCTTACCACACCACGCACCTATCTCAGCAGTGGCAAATTGGAACTTGGAGATAACACCGGCGAAGGATTCGTTAAGGTGCAGGTCGCTATTGGTGATTATGCTCACACTTTCTATGCTGACGCCAACGGCGACTGGAGTTTCAACGGATTCCCGGAGCTGCCGGATGGCACTTATGTCTATCAGGTGCGCTACTGCGATCTGGGCGATAACTGGGGTGAGCCGCTGCAACAGATCTTTGTGATCGATAGCTCTTTACCGGAAAAACCGCAAATCATGCGCGTGATTGATGACAACGGGGCAACGGATTGGCTGACATCAGGTCACTACACCAATGACACAACCCCAACCATCAGCGGCGTGGCTGCGCCAGGCTCGACAGTCTTTATCTACGATATCAACTCAAGTGCTCCCATCGGTTCTATGACCGTAGGCGCAGATGGCCGCTGGACCTTCACCACGCCAGAACTGGTTGGTGACACGCATGCATTTACTGCGGAGTATAAAGATCGCCACGGGCGCACAAGTCCTAAATCCGATAACTTCGTTATCAAGTTAGATACCTCTACACCGGTTGTGCCGAAAGTGGAAAAGGTTTGGGATGATGAGGGAACTGTAGGACTGGTGGAATCCGGTAAGGCCACTGATGATAAAACGCCGATTATGTCGGGCGCAGGCACGGCGGGATCCACAGTGCGTATCTGGGAAGGCGATAAACTCATTGCCAGCACCATCGTTGACCAGCAAGGCCGGTGGGAAATCGTCCTGCCAGACCAGGACGACGGTACCCACAACCTGCGTATTGATGCGGTGTCGAAAGGCGGTACCGAGTCAGCTGGCTCCGATAATTTCCAGCTGGTAGTTGATTCAAAAATGCTGCCACCGACACAAATTGACGAAGTTATTGCCAATAACGGTCCAGAGGATGTCGTCATTAACGACGGTGACACCACTGGCGATGCAACACCGGTTCTGCGTGGTAAAGGTAATGATGGTGAAATCATCATTATCTCTGACAACGGCAAACCTATTGGCTCAACGGTCGTTGAAAACGGCAAGTGGGAGTTTGAAATCCCTGAGGCTGATAAGCTTGACGACTCTGAGCACAAGTTAGTGGTTCGCGTTGAAGACCCAAATACGGGCAAGAGCTCCGGCGACTCTGATCCGGTGACTATCGTGGTTGATACCACACCACCAGAGAAACCTTCTGAACCGACCATCATCGATCACGAAGGTGACAACTCAGGTCAGATTGTTGCTCCGGGTGAACCGATTGATGATAGCCGTCCCGAGTTTGGTGGTGAGGATGCTGACAAAGACGATATCGTAAAAATCATCATTCGCGATGAAAACGGTAACGATACGGTAATTGGTACGACCATCGTCGGTGAAGGTGGCGAATGGACCATTCGTCCAGAAGAGCCAATCCCTGATGGTGATTACGAAGTTATCGTAGTTATCACCGATCCAGTGGGTAATGAATCTGATAAATCGGATCCGATTCAGTTGATTATCGATACCAAAGAGCCAGGCGCATTAACCGATCTGGTCCTGACCGATAACGTCGGCTTGATTACCGGTCGGATTGAAAATGGCACTGAGACCGACGATGACAAGCCTGTTCTGACGGGTAAAGGTCAGGATGGCACCAAGGTCATCATTTACGATGGTGAAGATGAAATCGGCAGTGTCATCGTTGAGAATGGTGAGTGGTCATTTGAGCTGCCACAGCTTGCAGAAACTGAGCATAGCATCAAAGTGCAGCCAGTGAGTGGCTCAGGTAAACGTGGCGAAATCGTTGATGTAGCTGATTTCATTGTCGATACCTCAATACCGACCTCAGGCACCTTTGACAGCGTTCATGCTGACAATAAATTAGATCCAGATACTAAGCTGCCTGTAGAAAGGGATGCGACGGCTGGACCTGGTGAAGTCAATGACCAGACCTTGATCATGCGCGGTACCGGTACCGATGGCGACCTGGTAATCGTTTATGGTGATCAGGAACGTACCAACATCATCGGCAGTACCACGGTAGAGAACGGGGTGTGGAGGCTGGATACGGAGGAACTGCCTGAGGCTTGGTACCACTTTACCGCAAGCTTCTTTGATAAAGCGGGTAACGAGTTGGCGATTGACGCAGACTTTAAGGTTAAAGTCGATATCACTCCGCCAAAAAGGCCAAGCCCTGTTCCAGCTAGCATCAATGAACTGGAAGAAGAAGATCTGATGCACATGTCACTGAACGACATTATTGCTAACAGCAATGATTCACTGTTCATCGACAACGGCAAAACGCAGCTGGTGGTATCTGAGAAAGCCGGTAAGGAAGTGACGCTGGAAGACATCCTGCCGAAAGGTGAAGATGTGAATAACTGGAGCCAGGCGAACGGCACCGTAACCGTGGCAGGCGTTGAGTATGACGTTTACCAGAATAACGGTGGTGATGCGGAAGTGCTGGTACAGCACAACCTGATCCAGGAGCAGCAGCACTAATCTCTGATTAACTGCTAAACAAAAACCCCAATCGAAAGATTGGGGTTTTTTTATGCTTGATGCGGATACAAAAAATGAACCACTGACCTATTTCTTTGCGTCTTCCAGCACCAGAATTTTCACATCAACCACTTCATCTTTAATGATTTCGCGATGCGCATCCATATGCGGCATTTGCTGATGCTGCTCCAGATGGCGCAGCGATTCCCACAACTCCAGCATAAAAATCGAGTCTGGCGAATTCTGTTTCCACGGCACCTGCGCTTGATGATCCACCAGCGCATTGTATTGATGGCAGCCATCCTCTTCCAGCACGGTTGGAATCAGTTTATTAATAGCATCCAGCACCACCTGACGGCGGCCTGGCTTCACACAAATCTCTGCGACGACGGTTAACATAGTGCTTCCTCTTTTCCCTGGGTGCTTACAGTTAAGCAAAGATCTGGCTGAGATGAGTCCGATAACGCTCAATATCGCGCGGCACGTCCGGCATCTTAATCACATCGTTACATATAAAGGTCGGCAGAGCTTCCATTCCGAGGAACTGGTTAGCTTTATGGAAGTGCAGATACAAACCATCCACGCCGACGCCTTCAAAGAACTGCTCTGGATCGTTAAACGCTTCCAGCGGTGCGTTCCAGGTCAAGGACAGCATATATTTTTTACCCTGAATCAAGCCGCCCGAACCGTACTTTTTACCGGCATCGCTGCGCGTGCGGCCATCGCTGGCATACAGTGAACCGTGACCTTCGGTGAAGACGTCATCGATGTACTTTTTCACCGTCCACGGTTCGCCCATCCACCAGCCAGGCATCTGATAAATCACCACATCGCTGTCGAGATATTTCTGCACTTCTTCAGTCACGTTGTAATCGCTATCGGCAAGGGTGACTTGTACCTGATGTCCCAGGTCGCGCAGCTGACTGGCCGCCACGTCGGTTAACGTATGATTCAGCTCGCCTTTCGAATGGGCAAAAGTTTTTCCGCCATCGATAATTAAAATATTGCTCATGTTTCGCTCCGTTTCTCGTTGATGGCGCCCACTCTACGCGCGTGCGGGAGAGAGAAAAATGCGTGATTGATCACAACACTTTTGCGAATACAGCAATAATGCGCCCGCTTATGAAACAATCTGCGCGCAAACCAACATCAACTCGAAAAAGAAGAAGCCATGAAAACCGCGATACTGAGTGCATTACTTCTGGTGACGGGCGCTGCTCAGGCGCAATCCCACCTTGATGAAATCCGTGCCAGCAAAACCTTAAAAGTCTGTACCACCGGCGATTACAAACCTTACAGCTATCTGCGCAGCGATGGCCAATATGAAGGGCTGGATATCAGCATGGCGCAATCGCTGGCCGCCAGCCTTGGCGCAAAAGTGCAATGGGTGCCGACCACCTGGAAAACCCTGAGTGATGATTTTGTGGCGAAGCAGTGTGATATCGCCTTGGGCGGCGTCTCGGTTACGCTCAAACGCCAGCAGATTGCCTGGTTTGCCCAACCGCTCGGCGTGGATGGCAAAATCCCTTTGGTGCGCTGCGATGACAAAGCGAAATATCAAACGGTTGAACAAATCAACCAGGCCAGCGTGCGAGTCATTGAACCGGCCGGCGGCACCAATGAAGCCTTCGTCCACAGCCATCTGCCGCAGGCGACGCTGCAACTGGCCGATAACGTCGGCATTTTTCAGCAGCTGGTGGATAACAAAGCCGATGTGATGATCACCGATGCGTCTGAAGCGCTGTTACAGCAAAAGCACTATCCAACGCTGTGCGCGATCAATCCGGAGAAGCCGATGCAGTACGGCGAGAAGGCGTACATGATCCCGCGCGATGATATGAGCTGGAAGCTGTATGTCGATCAGTGGCTGCATCTCAGCACCGCCACCGGCGAATATGCACAGATTGCCGGACAGTGGTTAGGGGTGATTAAGTAAAAAAAATGCGCGATAAATCGCGCCGCTACGGTTTTGTGCACTGTTTGGGCACAAGCCTCAATACGTGCACTTACTGTAGCGGCGCAATTTATTGCGCAAGGTAGCATAATGATCAGTACAAACTCGCCTTACCCAATCCACCAAACAGATTCATTTTGTAGCGAATCACCGCTTTCGCGGCAGTAATCGCATCCGGATAAATCACGTTCGGATCCCACCAGGTCTCACGCGCCAGAATTTCACGAAGCTTATCGAAATAGGCAAATTTCATATCGCTGGAAATATTGATTTTACCCACCCCAAGCGTCACCGCTTCAGCGATCTCCGCATCCGGATTGGCTGAACCGCCATGCAGCACCAGCGGAATGGTTACGCGCTGTGAAATGTCTCGCAGAATATGCATCTGCAGTTCCGGCTTCATATTTTTGGGATAGATGCCGTGCGCGGTACCAATCGCCACCGCCAGCGTATCCACGCCGGTGCGCTGCACAAAATCCTCCGCCTGCGCCGGTTCGGTGTAGATCACTTTACTCACGCCGCCTTCCACAGAAGTACCGGTATCGCCGATGGTGCCGAGTTCACCTTCCACCGACACCCCCACCGCGTGCGCTAGCTTCACCACCTCTTTGGTCAGCGCCACGTTCTCTTCATAGGGCAGCAGCGAACCATCGATCATCACCGAAGTAAAACCGCACTGAATGGCGCGCAACACTTGGGCGATAGACGCGCCATGATCGAGGTGGAGGGTAAACGGCACTTTGCTTTTTAGCGTGCGTTCACGCACATAGCCAAAGAACGCATCGGTGACAAACTCCAGCTCGCTCGGGTGGATGGAAATTATCGCGGGCGTGTTTGTGGCTTCGGCTTCTTCCACTACCGCACGGATAAAGCAGCTGTCCGCCACATTAAAAGCGCCAATCGCATAACGGTGTTCACGAGTCGGTGCCAACATCTCTTTCATTGAAATCAACATGTTAATTTTTCCTCAGCGTGATGTTTACCGGAGCCGACGCGCGCGCCGACCCGATGATGGAGAGTGATAAGGTGATTTTTAAAACCGGGTGCGCCTAAATGCGCACCGTACAATGTTGGGTCGCCATTAATGGCGACCGCCAGCCAGCGCCGTTGCTAAACCTTGCCCGCCGAGCCCGACCAGCTCAGATACTCAACCACCACTTCGCGGCAGGCGGACTCCATCAGCGCAAGGAGATCGGCGAGCTCCGCGTGGGGGTGCTGTTTCAGCGCCTGTTCAACTGCCATTTTCCCGGCATCAAACACCGCCGCGCCGACGTTAATCTTGGCGACGCCAAACTCGCTCACGCGGCGAATATCTTCGGCCGGCGTGCCTGAACCGCCATGCAGCGCCAGCGGTCGGGTGGAAACCGCCTGCAGCTCCTGCAAGCGCTGGAAATCAATTTTTGGCTTTACGCCCGCCGGATAAAGCCCGTGCGCCGTGCCGACCGAAATCGCCAGCAGATCGATATCGGTCTGCTCGATAAACGGCAGCACATCCGCCACCTGCGTCATCTTTACCGAAGCATCCGCCAGCGCGTAGGTGGGCGCATCGGCGATATGCCCTAACTCGCCTTCCACGCAAACGCCGGCGGTGTGCGCCATCTTTACCACCGCGGCGGTCTGGCGAATGTTCTCAGCGAGTGGCTCCGATGAGGCATCAATCATCAAGCCGGTAAAACCGGCGCGAAACGCCTGACCAATCAGCGGAAACGCTTTGCCGTGATCGAGTGCCAGCGCCACTGGCACGCGGGCGGTATCGGCCAGCGCTTGGACTAACGGCACTGCGATCGCTGGCGGAAAGTGCGCGCTATGCCCCTGATAAACATTGAGGATCAGCGGGGCGCGCTGCTGTTCGGCGGCCTGAATGGCGGCTCGCGCGGTTTCAAGGTTGAAGCAGTTAATCGCCAGCACCGCGTAGCGCTGTTGGGCAGCGGCCTGAATCAGGTCATTCATCATGGCAAACATGGTGGCTCCTTATTCCAGAGTGAATTTGATCTCTTCATCGCGGACGCCTGGGGCTTCCACGTCATCGAACTCTTCATCTGCTTGGGTGACCGGTTTTTTCAGCACCGCCAGCATCACGCCGCACACCGTGGTACCGATGCCGAGCGCTAAGCAGAACAGCCAGGGTTTGGTGAACAGCGGCACCACAAACATCCCGCCGTGCGGCACCGGTGCGCCCACGCCCCACACCATAATCAGCCCGCCGGCGAGGGCGGAGGCCACCACGCAGCTGCCAACCACGCGGAACAGGTCGCGCGCCGCAATCGGAATCACCCCTTCGGTAATCATGCAGATGCCCATCGGGAAGGCGGCTTTCAGCGCCTCTTTTTCCGCTTTGGTGTATTTGTTGCGACTCAGCAGATACGACAGCGTGATGCCGAACGGCGGAATCATCGAGCCGACAAACTTCACCGCTTCCGGCCCGTAGATGCCGTCAACCAGCATGCCGTCGGCGAACAGCGACATGGTTTTATTCACCGGTCCACCGAAGTCGAAGGTGGCCATCGCGCCAAGAATCGCGCCCATCATAAACTTCGAGCCGCCCTGCATCGATTCCAGCAGCGCAATCAGTGCCTTTTGCAGCCAGACAATCGGCTGGCCGATAAAGGTCATCATCAACAGCCCGGCAATGATGGTGCTGAGCACCGGCAGCACCATAATCGGCATTAAGCCCTGCATCGATTTCGGCAACCTGATGGTGCGGCGCAGCAGCAGCACCGTGTAACCCACGAGGAAGCCACCGAGAATGCCGCCGATAAAACCGGTGCCGATCTGTCCGCAGATAAAGCCGACGATCAGGCCGGGCGCAAAACCGGGACGATCGGCGATCGAGTAGGCGATCGCTGCGCTGATCAGCGGCACGATCAAGCCCATGCCCCAGCCGCCAATCTGATTGAGCATCCAGGCGAGGCTACCGGTCTGTTTGCCGACATCCGGCCCGCCGATCACCTGGCCGAGCGCGATACAGATCCCGGCGGCAACGATCAGCGGGATCATCCAGGAGATGCCGGTGAGCAGATGCCCTTTGATCTCCTGGCCGTACTGGCGTTTGCTATCACTCATGCTGGATCTCCTCAGGCGCGCGCCAGTGAATCCGCCACTTTTTCGAGGAATTTAACCGGTGACTTGATCACCACTTCGGTTTTCACTCGCACAATGGGTTTGCCCTGAAAGCGCTCCTCGCCTTTAATCTTCACGTCGACGGCGAGGATCACCACGTCAGCGGCGGCAATCTCCTCCGCCGTCAGTGGCGTTTCGGTGCCGATGGTGCCCTGCGTTTCCACGTGGATGGTGTGGCCCAACGCGTGGGCCCCCTTAATCAGTTTTTCGCGCGCAATATAGGTATGCGCGATGCCTGCCGTGCAGGCCGCTACACAGACGATATTCATGTGTCACCTCAGAGAGTTAGGCGGTTAACAGAGGTCGGTTTCGGCGTACTGACTAAACAGCCGGATGATATTGCTGGCATCGTTTTCCACCAGCAGTTGGGCTATCACCTCATCATCGGCCAGCGCGCTGGCCACCTGCGACAACAGGCGAATATGGGTAGTGTTCTGATCTTCCAGCCGCACCGCGAACAGGATGATGCAGCGCACCTGGCTGCCATCCAGCGTTTCCCATGGAATGTCATGTTGGGTGCGGCCGATGGCGAGTGTGGTTTGTTTCACCGCCGCAGATTTACCGTGCGGGATGGCAATATGGTTTTCGAAGCCGGTAGAACCTTCGGCTTCGCGCAGCCAGACGTCCTCAATAAAGGCGGCGCGGTCGCTGATGGCGCCGTCGTGGTAGAGCAAATCGGTCAGCTCAAGAATCGCTTCTTCTTTGCTGGTGGCGGTCAGCGCCAGGTTAACGCGGCGCGGCGTCAGAATGCGGGAAATATCCATGGTGAATCCTCATGCAATTAATGTTCAGCCAAGGCGCAGAAGGCGCCGTCAGGTAGCTGGCTACCAATCATGGCGTCAGTCACCCGCCGGATATCGTCATCGTTAAAGAAGGCGCTGACATACACTGCCGGAACAGCCCCGGCGGGGAGGTGAATGGTGGTAATCACCAAATCCACCGTTTCTCGCTGGCAAAAGTCAGCCTGATTACTGGCCGAGACGACGCCAACAATTTCCCAATCCGGAAAGGCGCGCAGGATGCGGCTCTTAAGCAAATGCGAGGTGCCAACGCCGCTGGAGCACACCACCAGAATGCGTTTGTGAGCGATTTGTCGCTCCAGCGCGGCCTGGAAATGCACGCACAGATAACCTATTTCGTCATCCGCCACCGATGAAAGTCCCTGGCTGCGTGCAGTTAATTGCATCGCCTGTTTAGTCAAAGAAAATATCTCTTTCATCTCCTGCTGAATATCTTCCAGCAGCGGATTGCGAATATGAATATGGTATTTGAGTCGATTTAATAATGGTTTTATATGTACCAGCAATCCTTCAAATAATAATCGGTCCTGCACTAAATCCTGCTGAATAAAGGATGAGAAACGATCAATTAATTCACAGGTTATTTTTACGGATTCAGCAGTGGAAAATTGATTATGCAGCGGTGCATTATCACCGCGCTCTTCCACCACAATGCCGGATGAGACGATATATTGATAAATAAAGCCCACCTCATCGGCCGGCAGCGCGCAGCACATACGCTGCTCAATCTGGGTCACCATCTGCCTGGCGATGGTGAGAATACGTTGATCGAGATCCTGCGCGCTGGTCAGGGTTTCCAGCGCCAGCGCGTTTCCTTGCGCCATGCGATGCATCATGATCAGGATATGGGTGCAGAGATTGAGGTACCACGCATCGCCCAGCGGATAACTCAATTGCTGCTCCATGTGCTGCAGCAGTGCCTGCACAAAAGCCACATCCTCATCGCCAAAATAGTGCACCAGCGCTTGCTGGCTGCCGGGATCGAGCCGCGGTAGCAGCGGGGTGCCGGCAACGTTTTGCTGCATCACATCGTTAATCAGCGACACCATCGCCTGGCGCAGCGCCTGCTCATTGCCTTCAATGTGCGTGCCGCCGGGGCCGCGCTGCAGCTGCAAACCTAACGGCTGCAACCACTCCTCAATTACCTTCAGATCATTGACGATGGAGGCCTGGCTAATGAAGTAGCGCTCGGAAAGCTTGCTGATCGAGGTGGCGCGCGGTGCGTCGCTCAACAGCTGCGAGGCGATTTTCACCCGGCGGCTATTATGGCCCAGCGCATCCGGGCTGCTTTCATCGCCGTTAAGCTGCTGCTCCAGCAGCAAGCGCTGCTGAATATCATCCACTCGCAAACGTACGCCGCGTCCCGGCGTTTTTTCCAGCTGCAGCGACCAGTTGCTGAGCCAGCTCTCAAGCCACTGCAAATCGCGCTGAATGGTTTTCTCAGACACGCGAAGCTGTGACGCTAACTCTTTACTGGGCTGCGGTGCGGCATGATGCAGCAGCAATTTCACTAATCGGTGTTGTCGCGAAGTCAGTATTTGCATGCGGTCACCCTTATTTCGGCAAAACGTTAATGGCGAATTGATGTTTATATTTATTCCATGCCAGAAATCAGAAGCGCAAAAATGTGGGTCTTGTGGAGTATGAATTTAGGAGAGTCATCGGCAAGCAACAATACTAAATGTTGTCCGCGCGCGCGGACATTATTAATAGGGTGTTGTCGGTGTGGCGTTAATTGCGAAGCTGCTCACATATTATTGGGGATGTTCAGTGTGATATAGCTCCCATTCCTTTTTAAATTTCTAACCAATATCACGTTATTTAATATGAGACGAATCTGTTCGCTGCACTGGCTTCTTTGTGACTAAACCGCACGAATAAGGTAATATCCTCGCCAAATGAGCGCCGGATGTCCCGCCGTTGCGGGCCACGAAGTGAGGATGCGAGCTTAATGAGCGAATTGACGCAGGATGGTGCAGAGCGTCTTGCCCTGCACAAGTTTACGGAAAACGCGTACCTGAACTACTCCATGTACGTGATCATGGATCGTGCGCTGCCGTATATCGGCGACGGTCTAAAACCAGTGCAGCGCCGCATTGTGTACGCCATGTCGGAATTGGGCCTCAATTCCACTGCCAAATTCAAGAAATCGGCGCGTACCGTGGGTGACGTGCTGGGTAAATACCATCCGCACGGCGACAGCGCCTGTTATGAAGCGATGGTGTTGATGGCGCAGCCGTTCTCCTATCGCTATCCGCTGGTGGATGGCCAGGGAAACTGGGGTGCGCCGGACGATCCGAAATCCTTCGCTGCGATGCGTTATACCGAATCGCGCCTGTCTAAATACGCTGAAATCCTGCTGGGTGAGTTGGGTCAGGGCACGTCCGATTACATCCCGAACTTTGACGGCACCCTGCAGGAGCCGAAAATGTTGCCGGCGCGCCTGCCGAACATTCTGCTGAACGGCACCACCGGCATTGCGGTGGGGATGGCAACCGACATTCCGCCGCACAACCTGCGCGAAGTGGCTGAAGCCGCAGTTAAACTGATCGACAATCCCAAAACCACGCTGAATGAGCTGTTGGATATTGTGCAGGGGCCGGATTATCCGACCGAAGCCGAAATCATCACGCCACGCAGTGAAATCCGTAAGATCTATCAAAGCGGTCGCGGTTCCATCCGCCAGCGCGCGGTGTGGAAAAAGGAAGACGGCGATGTGGTGATCACCGCGCTGCCGCATCAGGTTTCCGGTGCGCGCGTGCTGGAGCAAATTGCCAACCAGATGCGCAACAAAAAGTTGCCGATGGTGGAAGATCTGCGTGATGAATCCAACCACGAAAACCCGACGCGTCTGGTGATTGTGCCGCGCTCTAATCGCGTGGACGTGGAGCAGGTGATGAACCATCTGTTTGCCACCACCGATCTGGAAAAAAGCTATCGCGTTAACCTGAACATGATCGGTCTGGATAACCGTCCGGCGGTGAAAAACCTGCTGGAAATCCTCACTGAGTGGTTGGTTTATCGTCGCGCAACCGTGACGCGCCGCCTCAACTATCGTTTGGATCGCGTGTTGCGTCGCCTGCATATCCTTGAAGGTATGCTGGTAGCGTTCCTCAATATTGATGAAGTCATCCATATTATCCGCAGCGAAGATGAGCCGAAGCCGGTGCTGATGTCGCGCTTTGACATCAGCGACACCCAGGCCGAAGCGATTCTCGAATTGAAACTGCGCCATCTCGCCAAGCTGGAAGAGATGAAGATTCGCGGTGAACAGGCGGAGCTGGAAAAAGAGCGCGACCAGCTGCAGGCGATTCTGGCGTCAGAGCGCAAGATGAGCAACCTGCTGAAGAAAGAGCTGCTGGCCGATAGCCAAACCTACGGCGACGATCGCCGTTCGCCGCTGCGCGAGCGTGAAGAAGCGAAAGCGCTGAGCGAAACCGAGCTGGTCAGCGCCGAGCCGGTCACCATCGTGCTGTCGCAGATGGGCTGGGTGCGTAGCGCCAAAGGTCACGATATCGATCCTGCCGGTTTGAGCTACAAAGCGGGTGACAGCTATCTGGCTGCCGCGCGGGGTAAGAGCAATCAGCCGGTGGCCTTTATTGACTCAACCGGGCGCAGCTACACGCTGGATCCCACTTCGCTGCCGTCAGCGCGCGGGCAGGGCGAACCGCTCACCGGCAAACTGACGCTACCGCCGGGCGCGGTGATGGAGCAGGTGCTGATGGAGCCTGACGATCAGAAACTGCTGATGGCGTCGGATGCCGGTTACGGTTTCATCTGTACCTTTGCCGATCTGGTGTCGCGCAATCGTGCCGGTAAAGCGTTGCTGACGCTGCCGGAAAACGCCAAAGTGATGACGCCAATGGCGGTGCATTCAGGTGATGATATGCTGCTGGCGATCACGCAGGCCGGACGCATGCTGATGTTCCCGGTCGGCGATCTGCCGCAGATGTCGAAAGGCAAGGGCAACAAAATCATCTCAATCCCTTCGGCGGATGCTGCAGCGGGCACCGACAAACTACAATGGTTGCTGATTCTGCCGCCAGGCGCGTCGATCACCCTGTACGTCGGCAAGCGTAAGCTGATTATGCGTGATGAAGATCTGCAGAAAGTCCGCGCCGATCGCGGTCGTCGCGGCAGTGTAGCGCGTGGCCTGCAACGCATTGATAGCGTAGAAGTGAATGCACCAGCGCGTCCAAAAGCTGACGCGAGTGAAGAGTAACGCTGTAATTCAGGCGATGGAATGCCCAATTTGAGGAATCTATGTTACTAATTTTACGAGCAATTATTGTTATTGTTTATTCAATTGTGGTCAGTATTATCGGCATTATCTGGTGTCTTTTTTCACCGCGTAATCCGCGTCACGTGGCGACGTTCGGCCATATGCTGGGTCGGCTGTCGACGGTGTTTGGTCTCAAAGTAGAACTGCGCAAGCCGCCGGAAGCCGCGCATTATGGCAACGCGATCTATATCGCCAACCACCAGAACAACTACGACATGATCACCGCTGCCAAGATTGTGCAGCCCACCACGGTGACCGTCGGTAAGAAAAGCCTGCTGTGGATTCCATTTTTTGGCCAGCTCTATTGGCTGACCGGTAACCTATTGATTGACCGTGATAACCGCTCGAAAGCGCACGGCACCATTGGTGAGCTGGTGGATCAATTCAACAAAAAGCGCATCTCGTTCTGGATGTTCCCGGAAGGGACGCGCAGTCGCGGTCGCGGTCTGCTGCCGTTCAAAACCGGCGCGTTCCATGCGGCGGTGGCGGCCGGTGTCCCGATCATTCCCATCGTGGTTTCCAACACCCACGATAAGATCAAGCTGAACCGCTGGAACAACGGTTTAGTGATTGTCGAGATGTTGCCACCGGTCGATACGTCGCAGTTTGCCACCACGTCGGTACGCAAGCTCGCCACGCACTGCCGTGAATTAATGTCGACTAAACTGGAAGAATTGAACGCCGAAGTCGCCGAGCGTGAAAAAAGCGGTAAACTCTGACCAGCAAAAAGGGGCAGATAATCATCTGCCCCGTTCTCAAGCCACACAGCAACGAATAATCAATTAAAACAACATGGACACGGCGTCTCTACGCCACGCTCAAAAGGTCTGAAGTTTTATGTCTTGCAGCAGACGTCAGTTTATTCAACTTTCTGCCGGTGTCGCGCTGGCTTCCAGTGCCATGCCTTACGCCGCCCGCGCCGCCGCGCCATTGGGCGATACGCCACTTCCTATTCCGCCGCTGATTGAATCACGTCGCGGACAACCGCTATTTTTAACGCTGCAGCGCAGCCATTGGTCGTTCAGCGGCAACAGCAATAAAGTGCCGGTGTGGGGTCTTAACGGTATGTATCTCGGCCCAACGGTGCGCGTTTACAGCGGCGACGATGTGAAGCTGATTTACAGCAACCGCCTTAACGAACCGGTATCAATGACCGTTAGCGGTTTGCAGGTGCCGGGCGCGTTGATGGGCGGTGCGCCGCGCATGATGTCGGCGGGTGCCGATTGGGCACCGGTATTGCCGATTCGCCAGGGCGCGGGCACGCTGTGGTATCACGCCAACACGCCAAACCGCATGGCGCCGCACGTCTATAACGGCCTGGCCGGCATGTGGTTGGTTGAAGATGATGTCAGCAAATCGCTGCCGCTGCCGAAACATTACGGCGTCGATGATTTCCCGTTGATCATTCAGGATAAGCGGCTCGATAACTTCGCCACGCCGGTTTACAACCCACCCTCCAGCGGCGGTTTTGTTGGCGATGTGCTGTTGGTGAACGGCGTGCAAAATCCGTATGTCGAAGTCTCACGCGGCTGGGTACGTTTGCGTTTACTGAATGCTTCCAACGCGCGCCGCTTCGATCTCAGCTTCTCCGACAATCGTCCCTTCACGGTGATTGCCAGCGATCAGGGGTTTCTGCCTGCGCCAGTTGCGGTACAGCTGCTGACGCTGGCACCGGGCGAACGTCGTGAAATATTGGTGGATATGTCGCAGGGCGATGAAGTATCGATTACCGCCGGAACGGCGGCGGGCTTGATGGATCGCCTGCGCGGTCTGTTTGAGCCGTCCTCGATTCTGACCAACACGCTGGTGCTAAGCTTGCGCCCAACCGGTTTGTTGCCGCTGGTGACGGATAACCTGCCGATGCGTTTATTGGCGGATCAGATTCTTGATGGCGTAGCGGTGCGCACGCGTGAGTTCCGCATTGGTGATAGCGAGCCGGGCATTAATGGCGTGCTGTGGGACATGAACCGCATTGACACCACCGTGCAGCAAGGCACCTTTGAACGCTGGATCATCCACGCCGATCGCCCGCAGTCGCTGCACATTCAGGGCGTGATGTTCCTGATTAAGAACGTGAATGGCGCGCAGCCGATGGGCGAAGATCGCGGCTGGAAAGATACCGTGTGGGTTGATGGTAGCGTAGAGCTGCTGGTGAGTTTCCCGCAGAGTTCGTCAGAGCATTTCCCGTTTGTCTATTACAGCCAAACGTTAGAGATGGCGGATCGCGGTACGGCGGGGCAGATGCTGGTGAATCCAGCGTTGTAATGCCCTCACCCCAGCCCTCTCCCGCAAGCGGGCGAGGGAGCAGATCGAGCTGATTTGGCACCTAACAATTCCCTCTCCCACTTGTGGGAGAGGGTTAGGGTGAGGGGAAGACTGCACCAACCTAGCCGTTAAACGCTTCCGGATCCGGCCCCAGACGATTACCGCTATCCAGCTTACTGATCTCACTCACCTCAGTCTTATCTAACCTGAAATCAAACACCTGGAAATTCTCGCGGATACGCTCCGGCGTAATCGACTTCGGAATCACCACCAAACCGCTATCCAGATGCCAGCGAATAACGATTTGCGCCGGCGTCTTACCGTACTTCTTCGCCAGCTCGCGGATAATCTCCTGATCGAACACGCCTTTACCGCCTTGCGCCAGCGGGCTCCAGGATTCGGTTTGAATCTGGTGCAGCGCATTCCACGCATGCAGCGTGCGCTGCTGCAGCATCGGATGCAGTTCAATCTGGTTCACCACCGGCGACACTCCGGTTTCATCGATTAAACGTTTGAGATGCGCCTCATGGAAATTACATACGCCGATACTTTTGGTTAAGCCTTGCTGCTGCAGCTCAATCATCCCTTTCCAGGCGTCGACATAGGTATCTTTCTCCGGGCACGGCCAATGCATCAGATACAAATCGACCTGCTCCAGCTGCAGCTTCTTCAGACTGGTTTCCATCGCCTGCTGCCAGTTGGTCTGATCGTCGTTCCACAGCTTGGTGGTGATAAAAATGTCTTCGCGCGCGACATCGGTCTCTTGCAGCGCCTGTCCAACCGCCTCCTCATTTTTATAGATGGCGGCGGTATCAATGGAGCGATAGCCCACTTTTAAGGCTTCCAAAATAGCGTTACGTGCATCGTCAATACTCGCCTGCCAGACACCAAGTCCAAGCTGCGGCATCATGTTGCCGTCGCGTAATTTAATAATGGGTTGCTCTGCCATAATTGCTCCTTATCCGTTGCAGTGACTTACCGTAGAAAAGATGTGCTTAAGTCTAGTCAACAAACCTTGCCTGCGGATCAGTGTGGCAAGCATGCAGCACTTTTGCCTGGGCAATTTCTGCAAGAATCTTGCCTGATTCTCCAGTCTGATGGAGTTTTAAGCAGCGTTACGGCAAACTGCTTTTTTTGCTGCTGAGAGAAAAACATGTCAAACGACGCCCTTTGTCGCCAGCTGGCGCAGCGTGTGGTTGCGTTGATGAGCGACCTGAGTAAGCCGCTGTGCACGGTGGAAAACGTCAAGCTAATCTATGCCTGCGAAACCCTGCCGCGTACGCCGATGATGTATCAACCTGGGATTGTGATTCTGTTTCAGGGGCGTAAAACCGGTTACCTTGGCAGCACCGTTTTTCACTACGACGCCACTAAATATCTGATGCTCACCGTGCCGCTGCCGGTGGAGTGTGAAACCGAAGCCACCCTGGCAGAGCCGCTGGCGGGCATGTGTTTGAGTGTTGATATCGCCAGCCTGCAGGATTTGTTGCTGGATATTGGCGATGACGAGCAGTTCCAGCCGCAGGCGCAAACCTCCGGCATTCATTCAGCCTTTATGAGCGACGAGATGCTGTGCGCTGCCGAGCGCTTGCTGGATGTGATGAACAATCCGCGCGATGCCCGCGTACTGGGGCCACAGCTGGTGCGCGAGATGATCTATTACGTGTTAATCGGGCCGATTGGCGGTGCGCTGCTGTCGCTGGTCAATCGTCAGACGCAGTTCAGCCAGATTGCCCGCGCGCTGCGTCGCATCGAAAATCACTTTGCTGAAAGCCTGAGCGTCGACATGCTGGCCGCCGAAGTGAACATGAGCATCTCGGCGTTTCATCACAACTTTAAAGCGGTGACGCAAACGTCGCCGCTGCAATATCTCAAGCGCTATCGCCTGCATCAGGCGCGCCTGATGATGTTGCAGGATGGCATGAAGGCCAGCGCCGCGGCAGTACGCGTCGGCTATGAAAGTCCTTCGCAATTTTCGCGCGAGTTTAAGCGTTACTTCGGCGTGACGCCGGGAGAAGAGGCGAGCCGCGTGCGTCAAACCGTACCGTTATTACCGTTTGACGCCGCGTCGTAATCAGGAGACTTTCTGGCGGCGTTTTTTCCACACCACCACAATGCTACCGGCAAGACCGATAAACAGCAGGGCAATCGGCAGGATCATCAGGATCGCCATCACCTGATCTTCATGGCGTTTGATAAAGGGCACATGGCTGATGCCGTAGCCCAGCGTCACCACGATCCCAACCCACAACAGGCCGCTCAGCCAGTTAAATAGCTGAAAACGCCCATTTTTCAGTCCCGAAATACCGGCCATAGTCGGCAGCAGCGTGCGGACAAAGGCGAGGAAGCGGCCAACCAGCAGCGCCATCAAGCCATGGCGGTCAAACATCGTCCACGCGCGCTGGTGATATTGTGCCGGCAAGTGTAATAACCAACTTTTCACCAGTTTGGTATTGCCCAGCCAGCGCCCTTGTAAGTAGCTCAACCAACAGCCGAGACTGGCTGCGGTAGTTAAAATGACGATGGTCGGCACGAAATCCATCACGCCCTTGGCCACCATCGCGCCGGCCAGTAACAGCAGGCTGTCGCCCGGCAGAAACGACGCGGGCAATAAACCGTTTTCCAGAAACAGCGTTAAAAACATCACGCCGTAGACAATCCACACGACATCAGGATTACCTAGCGCGGCAAAATCCTGATGCCAAAGCGCCTGGACAATCTCATGTAAAACACCCATCAGCTATTCCATCGAGTCACAAGGATTCTAATTTTAACCTTCTGTGGCACTGCATTCGTTGATCTCTCATCGCCGCCACAGCGTGGTTGAGTTTCTGTTTAGTTATTTAAGCGCGCAAAGCCAGCTTTCAAATCATCCAGCAAGTCATCAACGTGTTCGAGACCAATATGCAGACGCACTAAGGTGCCATCAAAATCAACGCCGCCCGCCGGACGAATCGCCGCCAGTTCCTCAGGCTGATTCGCCAGAATCAGCGATTCATAGCCGCCCCACGAATAGGCCATGCTGAAATGGTGGAAGTGATCGAGATAATTTGCCAACTGCTCGCGACTTAATTTTTCATGCAGGATAAAGGAGAACAAACCGCTGCTGCCGCTGAAGTCGCGCAGCCAGAATGCGTGGCCTTTACACTGCGCCAGCGCCGGATGATTAACGCGCGCCACTTCCGGCTGCGCGGCCAGCCACTCGGCGACCTGCAATCCGCTCTCTTCGTGCTGACGCAGGCGCGTGCCCAGCGTGCGCAGGCCACGGCTCGCCATATAAGCGGTATCGGCGTCAACCATCTGGCCCATCAGGTACGAATTCTCGCGCAGCTGCGGCCAGCAACGCGCATTGGCTACCGCGGTGCCAATCATCGCATCGCTGTGACCAATGATGTATTTGGTGCCGGCCTGAATCGAAATATCGATGCCGTGCTCAAGCGCGTTAAATAACACGCCCGCCGCCCAGGTATTATCGATCATGATAATCGCGTCGGGCGCTTTCGCGCGTACGGCGGCAACGATGGCCGGAATATCCTGCACTTCCATGGTGATCGAAGCCGGAGATTCCAGGAACACCACGCGCGTATTCGGCTGCACCAGTTCGCCAATTTCGCTGCCGATGCAGTGATCGAAATAGGTGGTGGTGACATTCAGCTTGCTGAGAATTTTAGAGCAAAAATCCTGGGTCGGTTCATACACCGCGCCGCTCACCAGAATGTGGTCGCCGGCTTCGACAAAGGACAAAATGGCGTTGGATACCGCCGCCGCGCCGCACGGATAAAGCGCACAGCCGGCGCCGCCTTCCAGCTCGGTCATCGCATCCTGCAGCGAGAAATGGGTGAGGGTGCCGCGACGGCCATAAAACAGTTCGCCTGTTGCGCGACCGGCGGTGGCGCGTTTTTTGTCGGCGACGCTGTCAAAAACCAGTGAGGAAGCGCGTTGAATCACGCTGTTTACTGAGCCCTGAGTGTAACGTTTGCTGCGTCCCGCGGTGACCAGCCTGGTGTCTATTTTTTTCGTTGCCATCACTGCCTTTCCTGACATTTCCCACAAAACATTCACGTTACCACGAATCGCTATGGCGGGTTGAGCCTGAATGCCGATTATCAGAGTGAGGCCAGTATTGCGCATAACATCGGCTAAATTGTGGAAATGACAGGCATCTTTCCTTTGTAAATAGTAATGAGAACCACTATCACTTCGGTGGTGTTTTTTGCTATGATCCGCGCTTCAATCGTGAACTGTGCAACAGAAGTTGGAGATGCAGCGTGGTAGCCAGTGATTTGATGCAAACGGATCTCTCCGTTTGGGGCATGTATCAGCATGCCGATATCGTGGTAAAGATTGTGATGATTGGCCTGTTACTGGCTTCCGTCGTCACCTGGGCGATTTTCTTCGGTAAGTTTGCTGAGCTGAGCGGGGCGAAACGTCGCCTGAAGCGCGAGCAGCAGGCGCTGGGCGAAGCCCGATCGTTAAACGATGCTTACCGTGCTGCTGAAAACTTCAAAGGCAACAGCCACAGCGCTGTGCTGCTCAACGATGCGCACAATGAACTGGAGCTGTCAGCCGGCACTGAAGATTTGGACGGCATTAAAGAGCGCACCAGCTTCCGTCTCGATCGCCGCGTTGCCGCCTTCAGCCGTCATGCCGGTCGCGGTAATGGCTTCCTGGCCACCATCGGTTCCGTTGCGCCATTTATCGGCCTGTTCGGTACCGTTTGGGGCATCATGAACAGCTTCATCGGTATCGCGAAAACACAAACCACCAATCTTGCTGTAGTAGCACCGGGCATCGCTGAAGCGCTGCTGGCCACGGCCATTGGTCTGGTTGCGGCGATTCCTGCGGTGGTTATCTACAACGTTTTCGCGCGCATGATCGCCAGCTACAAAGCGTCGCTGGGCGACGTCGCCGCGCAGGTCATGTTGCTGCAGAGCCGCGATCTTGACCTCGGCAACGTCGATACGGCGAAAGAAGCCAACCGTCCAGCGGCGGCACAGAAACTGCGCGTAGGATAAGTATTATGGCGATGCGTTTAAACGATGACTCGGTAGGCGATGGCGAAATGCACGAAATCAACGTGACGCCGTTTATCGACGTCATGCTGGTTCTGCTGATCATCTTTATGGTCGCCGCACCGTTAGCCACGGTCGATGTGCGCGTTAACCTACCAGCGTCGACCAGCGCGCCCCAGCCGCGTCCGGAAAAACCGGTTTATCTGTCGATTAAAGAAGATAAGCAGATCTACATCGGCAACGATGCGGTGACCAAAGAGACGCTGGTGAATACGTTGACCGCGCAAACCGAAGGCAAGAAAGACACCACCATCTTCTTCCAGGCGGATAAATCAGTTGATTACGCCACCCTGATGGAAGTGATGGATCAGCTGCGCGAAGCCGGTTACCTGAAGATTGGTTTGATGGGCATGGAAACGGTTAAGAAGTAATTCCGTTTGGTACGCTGATGTCTTGAATAGAAGGGTCGCTCTCACAGCGACCCTTTTTTATGGCTGCCTTACTGAGAAGCAGTGTTAGGCGGCGTAAGAGCCAGCGCCATCCTGCAGCAGCAGTTCGCTGTTGTCATGGCTATAAACGTGGTATTGCGCAGCAGTATTGGCCGTAGCGGTTTCTTGCATCCAGTCGCTGGCCTCTGTTCCCTGCGGCAGAATATCTTCCAGCTGTAACGCCACGGCAGTAGTGTCCTGGAGCTCAAGCTGCGAGCTGTCAATAAACAGACCTTCGCCATCCTCGACCAGCAACTGCTGCAGCGTTAGGTTGCTGTTTTCCTCTGGCTCGACACTGCTGATCTGCGCCTCCTCAACAAGGTTGATGTGGAATTTATCGCTCCAGTTACTTTTCATCTCCCCGGTGGAGGCGCGAGCCTGGTATTCCCAGATGCCCGGTTGATCCAGCTGCGGCGAGGTAAAGCTCCATTTACCGTCTTCGCCCACGCGTGCAGTGCCGCTGCTGCGCAGACTTTCTCCCTGCAGACCAAACTCAATTTCAATGATCTGGCCGGGTGTACCCGTGCCTTGCAGCGTAGGTGTGTTGTCGTCAGTGGTGCCGTTGTGGAAAACAGGATCCTGCACCAGACCCACATCATCGTTGGCAAAATTGATGCTCGGTGCCAGCGGGGCACCTGGGATCATGATCAGCTCGAAGTTATCGCTCCAGTCACTGGTTTGGCCTGCAGTCACGCCGCGCGCACGGAACGCCCACTCGCCATAATTGCTCAGCTCAGCGGACTTAACCTGCCAATTTCCCTGCTGATCAACCGTTGCACTGCCCGCACTTTGCCAGCTACCGTTACTGAGCTTGTACTCAATTTCAACCACGCTTCCCGGCGCGCCTTTGCCCTCTAGCGTCGGCGTTTTGTCATCGGTGGTGCCACGGTGATAAACCGCACCGGTCATCGCCCCGGCGTCATCGTGAGCAAATTCAATGGTTGGCTCGATGTCCTTCAGCGCTTTCATATTGAGCGCAAAATCGGGACGGTAATCGGCGATGCTATTCACATAGGTTGCATGGAAGGTGTAAAGGCCGTCGCCACTGATCATTGAGCGCGACTGAATGGACCAGTCACCATTAGCATCTGCCAGCACGCTGCCTTTATAGCCGATGCCGCCGTGGCTATTCTGCGCATAAAGGTAAACTATGCTATTTGGCTCAGCCCGACCGACAATAACTGGCGCGAAGTCATCGGTGCTCGCGCCAGAGTTCAGCTTGCCCTGTACGGTACCCACGTCATCCATGGCATAGCTGATGGTAGCGGGAATCCCCGGTGAATCATCGACTTGTAATACGTAGCGATCTGAAGATTCACTGACGCGATCAAACTCGTCAGTCGCGGTCACTTTCAGCTGATGCTCGCCGTTGCCAAGCTGTGCCTTGATCGTCCATTCACCATTCTGTAGCGCTACGGTGCTGCCTACCCATTGCTCAAAGTCATAAAGTTGCACAATGCTACCGGGTTGGGCATAGCCTTTTAGCGTAGGGGTTGTGTCATCAGTGATCTGACCATTGCCAATTCCGCCGGTAACCTTGCCGACATCATCTATCGCTGAAGTAATCGCGGGTTTAAAGGGGGCTGAAAGGTCGACCTCCAGTGAGAACTGGTGCGGTTCTCCATGATTATCAGCGAGGTCAAAACCGCGCATGGTGACGTTATGGCTGCCTTCTTTAAAAAACAGCGGCGGCTGAAATGACCAATTACCATCCTCGCCGACTGTGGTGCTGAAGATACGTTCATTAATGATGAATTCAATCACGGTACCGGCTTCATCGGGCAAATTACCTTGCCAGAATTGATAAGGCGTACCGACGCGAATTGATTTACCACCTGAGATAGGATCAAAGCTGAGAGGTGTTGGCATGAGTGTTCTCCACCGGAATTAGCCACGGCCCAATTGCCGTTAAGCGGGCCAAGAATAAAAGCGCGGGTAACGAATATCCTACGGGACTTGTCTCGGAATCGAGCAGAATCTTATTTATAGGGCTAATTAATTTCACATTAAAAACAATAGGTCATTTCGCCACGTATTTTTATTTAGTTTATGATTAATAATTAAATTGAGGAATTAAAAAGGAGATGGCTCTTTTAGGGTTGAATTCGCCAATCAATAATAAATTTAATATTATTCCTATTGCTTATGAAATCTGATTGTTAATTTTTGGTTACCATTGATCATGTGTTTGTAAACTGCAATGGTGAAGAAGATCACGTTTATTCCTGGCTCAGCACGTTAAAACGGAAGAAAAACCAGGAAGGACAATATGAGCGCAAGTCATTCTTTACAAAAGTCGCCGCAGGGCGGTGCCAAAACTATCTTTAGCGTTACCAGCGGTAACTTCCTTGAGATGTACGATTTCATGGTGTTTGGCTATTACGCTACGGCGATCGCCAAAACCTTTTTCCCCGGTGATGATCCCTTTGCCTCTTTGATGCTCACGCTGATGACCTTCGGCGCGGGCTTTTTAATGCGTCCGCTGGGCGCGATTATCCTCGGGGCTTACATCGATCATCATGGTCGACGCAAAGGTTTGCTGCTGACGCTGGGCTTAATGGCCATCGGTACCTTGACCATCGCGCTGGTGCCGGGATATGCCACGCTGGGTGCCGCCGCACCGATTCTGATTCTGCTCGGCCGCTTGCTGCAGGGCTTCTCGGCGGGCGTTGAATTAGGCGGCGTGTCAGTTTATCTGGCGGAAGTGGCGCCAAAGGGGCGCAAGGGCTTTTATGTCAGCTGGCAATCAGGTAGCCAACAGGTGGCGGTGATCTTTGCGGCGCTGCTGGGCCTGGGCTTAAATCACCTGCTGGCGAAAGACGCGGTGACCGAATGGGGCTGGCGTATTCCGTTTGTTGTCGGCTGTATGATTGTGCCGTTCCTGTTTTACATCCGCCGTATGCTGGAGGAGACCGAAGCCTTCAGCCAGCGTAAGCATCATCCCTCAATGAGCCAGATTATGCGCTCAGTCGGCCAGAACTGGGGGCTGGTGTTGGCAGGCATGCTGATGGTGGTCACCACCACCGTGATGTTCTACATGATCACTGCCTTTACCCCGACGTTCGGTAAAACAGTCTTGATGATGAGCGATAAAGAGAGCTTCCTGGTGACGCTGTTTGTCGGCATCTCGAACCTGTTTTGGCTGCCGGTGATGGGCGCATTGTCGGACCGCGTCGGGCGCCGTCCGCTGCTGATTATTTGCACCATCCTGATGATTCTCACCACCTGGCCGGTGCTGCATTGGCTGGTCGGAGCGCCGACCTTTGCCCACCTGGTTGAAGCCGAGCTGTGGCTCTCATTCCTTTACGCCAGCTACAACGGGGCGATGGTGGTGTACCTGGCAGAGATTATGCCGGCAGAAGTGCGCGCCACCGGCTTCTCATTGGCCTATAGCCTGGCGACGGCGCTGTTTGGCGGTTTTACCCCTGCAGTGTCGAGTTATCTGATTCATGCGACTGGCGATAAAGCTATGCCGGGCGTATGGCTGTCATTCGCGGCGGTGTGCGGGCTGGTAGGTACGCTGCTGATTGGCCGTAGGGTGAAGCAGTACCGGGCTGAGCATCGTTCCCCTCACCCTAACCCTCTCCCGCAAGCGGGAGAGGGAATAGTTAGGTAAACCCCTGCAAGCGAGAGAGGAAATAGTCAGGTAATAACCAAACCTACAAACCGCTCGATCGGCTCCTTCTCCCGCCTGCGGGAGAAGGCTGGGATGAGGGACAGCACGCACCATCCCAAAACCCCAAACCCCAAACCCCAAACCCCAAACCCAAAACCCAAAACCCAAAACCCAAAACCCAAAACCCAAAACCCAAAACCCAAAACCCAAAACCCAAAACC